>NZ_DASRTS010000061.1:0-205572 GCF_035655815.1 Lysobacter sp. | reverse complement strand
GTCCGTCTAAAGCCGGCCGGGTCACTTTTCTTTGCTGACCCAAAGAAAAGTAACCAAAAGAAAGGGTCTTCCCCGACGAAGCAATCCCACGACCGGCAGAGGAGTCGGCGCCCCGCAAGTCGGCATCCGTGCCTCCTTGCTCAGCGCCGCACGTCCATGTGCGACGCCCTCCGGGTCTAGAAGTGCGCTCGGCTGTTCAACAGCAACAGCAACAGCAACAGCAGCAGCAACAACAACAACAACGGCAACGGCAACGGCAACGGCAACGGCTGACGGCGCGATGGACATAAGAGCCATGAAGCGCTTATTCGGTCGTCAGTCCCGCGAAGGCGGGGATCCATGGACTTTTCGCCTTCCTCTCGCGTGTTCGTGACGACAAAGTCACAGCTTTCGCTCGGAAAGGTCGCCGGAAGCTGTGACTGTTGCTTCTGCTAAGGCATCGGCAAAGCGTGAAAAGTCCATGGATCCCCGCCTCCGCGGGGATGACGATCAAGAGCAACGAGCACTGGGACTCCCGCCTTCGTGGGGATGACGATCAACGACAACATCTCCAGCAGCAACAAGAGCAACACCAACAGTAATAGCAACGGCAAAGTGGATCCCGGCTTTCGCCGGGATGACGAGCAAGAGCAAGGCGACGGCTACGAATCCGGCGCTGCGAAAGTCGATCACTCCAAGTGCCACCTACCAACACAGCTACAGGCACACCGGCTTACAACCGCACCAACTGCAACCATTCCAACCCCGCGCCACAGACATCGCCCAGTACGGCCATCACCTCGCTACAGACATCACCCACCCACCACCCCAAAGTCACGCCGGCTTCACACCCCCGGCGGATGATGGCGGCGCCTGGGCGGTGGAGCCAGGTTTTTCAGCTACGGGAGAGCCGCGATGAAGGAGATCATCGTCTTGACGGCCGCGCTGATGTTGGCGGCCTGCGCCACGGATCCGGGTACCCGCACCGCACAGAAGGAAGGCACCGCCACGGTCGCTGGCGCGGTGATCGGCGGGCTCATCGGCAACCAGTTCGGCGGTGGTACGGGTCGTGCATTGCTGACGGCGGCCGGTACCGTCGCGGGTGGCTTCCTCGGCAACCATATCTTCAGGCGAACCGCGAAGTCCGACTTCGAGCGCGATGCAGCGCAGCGGGCGCTCAACAACGCCGCCTCCGGCCAGGAAGTCACCTGGACCGATCCGCGCACGCACGAATCGGGCTTCTTCACACCGCTCAACACCCGGCGCATGAACGACGGCCGCCTCTGCCGCGATTTCCGCCGCGGACTGAGCGTGGGCGGCGAGCCGGTGGACGAGACCACCGGCACGGCATGCCTGCGATCGAACGGGCAGTGGGACGTCGGCTGACAACACAGGAGTGGCCATCATGATCCGGATTGCCTGCGGCATCGCACTGACCCTTGCGCTCACCCTTCCTGCGGCGGCGGAAGTGAAGACCGGCACCGCGCCCGAGCGCTTCGACGCGGCCGACACCAACAAGGACGGGAAGATCGACAGCACCGAGTACGAAGGCTTCATCGAGGAACTGGTGCTGCTGCACGACGCCAACCGCGACGGCAAGCTCGCGCAAAGCGAATTGCCTGCCTCGCGCGACCCGGCGAAGTTCACGCAGATCGATGCGAACAAGGATGGCTTCCTCACGGCCGAAGAAGTCCGCGCCTTCTCGCAAAGCGACTTTGCGGCGATCGATGCGAACCGCGATGGCGGCGTCGACCGCAGCGAAGCGGCGGCGCATCGATAGGAACATCGCGCCTCGTCCATGCGCATCCGCAACGCGGAACCGCACGAGCTCGACCGCCTCGCATCGCTCTGGCACTCCGGCTGGCAGGACGCACACGCGCGCATCCTGCCGGCCGGACTCGCACGTCACCGCACGCTGCACAGCTTCCGCCAGCGACTGCAGGAACACATCGCGGACGTGCGCGTGGCCGGCGAGCCCGGAGCGCCGCTGGGTTTCGCGATGCTCGCACCGGATGAGCTTTACCAGTTGTACGTGCATGCGGACGCACGGGGCTCCGGAGTGGCCGCCGAACTCATCGCCGACGCGGAAACGCAGCTCGCGCGCCGCGGCACCGCGACGGCATGGCTCGCCTGCGCCATCGGCAACGAGCGCGCCGCACGCTTCTACGAAAAGCACGGTTGGCAGCGTGTCGGCACGATGGTGAGCCGGTTGCCGACGCCTGACGGCGAATTTCCACTCGAAGTGTGGCGATACGAAAAGGTGCTGCGGCGATAGCGTCTCGCCGACGCACCTGTCTGCCATGGGCTCCGGATACAGGAGTGTTGTCGTCATCCCGGCGAAGACCGGGATCCAGGCACGCGATGTTGCGCATACCGTTGCCGGCTCATGCTCCCGCCGTCATTCCAGCGAAAGCTGGAATCCACTGGCTGTTGCTTCATGAGGCAATTGCGCAGGTCGGACTACACGTCGCAGAACAGCATGGCCCGCTTCGCGCGCCGCCTGGATCCCGGCTTTCGCCGGGATGACGGATCCCAAAGCTGGCTGGCCCGTTAGTCCCGGCTCGTCATTCCAGCGAAAGCTGGAATCCATTGGCTGTTGCTTCGTGGCAATCGGGCCGATGCACGGTGGAGTGGCGTCTGTACACCGTCACGTCACCGTCTCCGAAGCCGGGCCCGCGCACCTACTGCGGGAACTTCGCGAACATCTTCGTGATCGCCTGGTCGACCGCCTTGTCCACCTTCTCCGGCGAGGAAGACACGGTGCCAGTGGCGGTGCCGCGCCAGATCGCCTGCTGCGTCTTGCTGTCGAACATGTCGACGATCAGCGTGCCGACCGCGTAGTTGTGCACGCTCGTCGTCGCGGTGCCGATACCGCCACCCCACGCACCGCGCCAACCCCAGCCGCCCATCGGCGTGCCGCTGTAGAAAGTGTCCAGCGTCTGCTTCTGCGAGGTGGACACGTGCGCGGCCAGCGCGACGTCGCCCTGGTCGGCCAGCGTCCAGCCCTTGGCGCGCAGCTGCGCATCGACGTTGTCGACGATGCGCTGGTCCACCAGTGGCGATCCGCCCTGCGGCTTCAGCGCCCAGTAGTACGTCCTGTATCCGGCGAAGTTCGCTGCCGGGTCGCGATCCACCGTGACCTTCGGCGCCGCGGTCGCGGCCATCGGAACCAGAAGCGCGAGCATCAGCATGGCTTTCATGGCATCACCTGTCAGCGGAAGAGGGCACAGTGCGCCGGACAAGGCTGCCGGCGGTGCCGCACAGGAAGAAGTGCCCTGAATGCACGGACACCCGTGCATTCCGCGTGAAATGCCCTGCGCCACCGGCGGAGCGACGCGGGTCGGGCGGATCAGGTCCGCGCTGCCCCCATGGCGCGGGTCCCCTGCAGCCCCGCGAGGATGCGCAGCAGTTGGTGCACGTCGATGGGTTTCTCGCAATGCGGCAGGTCCGCGTACGGCGCGGGCAGGGCGTGCGTGTCGTAGCCGCTGATCAGCACCGTCGGCACGTCCAGCCCCTGCAATGCGTCCGCGACGGGAAACGACATCTCCCCGTCCAGGTTGATGTCCAGCAGGGCCACGTCGATGCCGCGACCGTCGCCCATGCCCTGCAGTGCGCTGGCGACGTCGGGAAAGGGACCGATCACCGTGGCGCCTTCCAGTTCCAGCACGTCCTTGAGCGTGGAGCCGATGAAGTAGTCGTCTTCCACCAGCATGAGGCGTCGCCCCATCAGGGTGCGTGCGGACATGGGAGCCTCCTCCACGGGAGCGGCTACCTTACCTCGTCCCGCGTGGCGTTTGCCTGCGGGCGGTGCCTGTTCACCTGGCACTGGCGCCCGGCACGCTCCAATGCGCGCCGACAGTCCGGCAGGGGACAGGGGCGATGGCGACACAACCGGCAGCACCGCGTGTCCAGCATGCCGACGTGCCGCTCGGGGCGATGGACGCCAGTGGCACGCAGCGCATCTGGGCCCTGTCGATGGCGGCGGGGCTGGTGGCGGCCTTCGCGATCACCGCGCCCAGTGCGACCGTTCCGCTGCTGCCCGTACCGACGTTCGTGCCGGCGTACAACGTGGCGGTCGCCATCCTCGACCTGCTTACGGCCGTGCTGCTGCACGCGCAGTATCGCGACCTGCGCGAGCCCGGCTACCTGTGGCTGGCCTGCGGCTACCTGCTCAGCTGCATCCTGGCCGTGGCGCACGGGCTCAGCTTTCCCGACGCGTTCGTCCCCGGCAGCCTGTTCGGCGACGCGCAGACCACGGCATGGCTGTGGATGGCGTGGCACGGCATCCCGCCGGTGTATGTGTCGATCTACGCGTTGACCTTCCGCGCCCGCACGCAGGTCGCCGCGACCGCGGCGCTGCACCGGGCGGCCTACGCGATCACGCTGGCGATCTCGGTCGTGCTCATCGTGGTGGCCGCGCATGCCGCGTCGCTGCTGCCGTCGCTGATGAGCGGCAACCGATACGAATCGCTGCGTACCAACCTGATCCTGACGTTGGGCTGGAGCATGCACTTCATCGCGTTCGGCCTGCTGTGGTGGCGCACGCGCCTGCGCCGCATGATCGACCTGTGGATCGCGATCACCGTGCTGGCGCAGCTGATCGACCTGGCGTTGAGCGGACTGCTGGTCACCGGGCGCTACCAGCTGGGCTTCTACGTCGGTCGCCTGTACGGGCTGGTCGCGGCGATCTGCGTGCTGGGTTTCCTGCTCAGGAGCGCGTTGCAGTTGCACAACCGCCTGCTTCGCACCACCGCCACGCTGCGCGAGAGCGAACTGCGTTACCGCGACCTGTTCGACAGCATCGGCGAGGCCTTCTACGTGGTCGAACTGATCCGCGATGCCGATGGACACGCGGTGGACGGCACCTACCTGCAGGAGAACCCGACCGCACGCGAATACACCGGCATGAGCGTGGTCGGCAGGCGACTGAGCGAGGTCGATCCGGACGTCGACGAGGAATGGCTGTCGGTCCTGGAAGCGGTGGCAACTCACGCGAGGACATCGCCTTCGACCGGCCATCGCGCACCTCGCCGCGGCATTTCCACTACCGCGTGTTTCCCATCGCCGCGCGCGACCTGGAGCTCGGCGTGCTCTTCAGCGACATCACCTCGTATCGCGACGTGCTTGCGGCGCTGCGCAAGAGCGAGGAACGCCTGAACACCGCCATCGAGGTCGGCCGGCTCGCGACGTGGGACTGGAACCTGCTCACCGACGAGGTCGAATGGTCCGACGAGCACTACCGCATCGAAGGCTACGAACGCGGCGAAGTCACGCCCAGCTACGAGGCATGGGCGGACCGCCTGCATCCGGACGATCGCGAAGCCGTCGAAGCCGCAGTGCGCACGGCGATGGAGACCGGCGAGGACTATGCGCGCGACGTGCGGTTCGTGCTGCCCGACGGTTCCATCCGCTGGGCCTCGGCGCGCGGCCGCTTCTTCTATGACGAGACCGGGCGGGCAGTGCGCATGGTGGGTGCCATGCTCGACACCACGCAGAACCATCAATGGGAAGCGGCGCAGCGCACGCTGGTGTCGGAGCTGCAGCACCGCACGCGCAATCTCATCGGCGTGGTGCAGTCCATCATGACGCGCACCCTGCGCGAGAGCACGACGCTGGACGACTTCGCCGTCCTGTTCCGCGAACGCATGGCCTCGCTCGCCCGCGTGCAGGGGCTGCTGTCGCGCCTGAAGGACGGGCAGCGCGTGGCCTTCGACGAACTGCTGCGCATGGAACTGGCCGCCCACGTGGACGTCGGCGACCCGCAACGCGTGCGACTGCATGGCCCCGACAACATCTGGCTGCGTTCGACCAGCGTGCAATTGCTGGCGCTTGCGCTGCACGAACTGGCGACCAACGCCATCAAGTACGGCGCGCTGGCGGCCGCCGAAGGCAGGCTCGACGTGTCCTGGCGCGTGGACCGCGAGGACGACCGCCAATGGCTCCACATGGAGTGGCGCGAATCGGGCGTGCGGCTGGAAGTCGACCCCGCCCGCGTACGGGGCGGTGGCGCCGGACGCGAACTGATCGAACGCGCACTGCCATACCAGTTCGGTGCACGCGCGTCCTACGCGTTCACCGAAGACGGCATCCGCTGCTGCGTATCGCTGCCGATCTCCAGGCTCAATGCCTGAGGCGCGCGGCTCGCGGTTGCCGCAATCTGCTGCGTGCCGGTCAGGGCATGCGGACGGGATCGCGCGGGCAGTGCGGCGCCCGCGCGATCCCACCCGGGTGCCTGCTCGAACCCAGTGCAGTGCCCTCGCACGGGCAGTCGGATGCCTGCGCGAACCCACTGCGATGTCCTCGCGAACCCACCCGGGTGTCTGTTCGAACCCACCGCGGTGCCCGCGCGAACCCACTCGGGTGCCTGCTCGAACCCACTGCGATGCCCTCGCGAACCCATCGCGGTGCCCGCGCGAACCCACCCGGGTGCCTGGTCGAACCCACCGCGGTGCCTTCGCGAGCCCACCCGGGTGCCCGCTCGAACCCATCCGCATGCCCACGCGAACCCACCGAGGTGCTCGCGCGTGAGCGTGCAGGCCGCGGGATCAGGTTTCCGGCGGGTTGGAGTCCAGCACCTGCACGGGGGCGCCGCCGGTGGTCGCGTCGGTCATGCGTGCGTCGGTCACCAGCATCACCACGCCCGGCGTCAGCAGCGGCAGCACCGCGGCGACGAAGTCGTGCGGGATCACCACGCGGTCGATGGTCTCCGGCCCGAGCAGCTTGCCGGCATCGCCGGCGCGCCCGGGGATGCCGATGGTGCTCCAGTTGGGCATGCGCGTGCCCGGCAGAAGCGGGTTGTCGCCGGGCAGGTAGCCGTCCTTGACGATGTAGGCATGCGTGCCCAGCGGCTGTTCCGGATTGCGGATCACCACGCGCGAGCGGCCGATCTCGATGCCGTTGCGGAACACCACCAGGCGCTGGTCTGCGCCGCTGAGCAGCAGCGACACCGGCCCTTCGGTCGACAGCTCCGGACGCCAGCGGTACTTCTGCCCGTCGTCCAGCGGCGGAATGGCCGCTTCCGCGCCGGTGCGCGGGTCGACGGGGATCAGCGCGCCCGGATGCACGATGTCGACCGGCGACTTGCCTTCCTGTGACACCACCACGGTCATGCCCATGTTCGACGAGTCGAACAGCAGCCGCGCGAACTCCGAGGGCAGGTGCACGCAGCCGTGCGATTCCGGATAGCCGGGCAGGCCGCCCGCGTGCAGCGCCACGCCGCCCCAGGTGAGCCGCTGCATGTACGGCATGGGCGCGGCGTTGTAGATGCTGGAGCGGTGGTCCTTGTCCTTCTGCAGGATGGTGAACACCCCGGTCGGGGTCTCGTAGCCGCGCTTGCCGGTACTCACCGTGGTGACGCCGATGGGAAGGCCGTTGCGGTACACGTACGCGCGCTGCTCGGTCAGGCTGACCACCACGGCGATGGGCCCGGCCCGGTTGTCACCGCCCCAGATCCATTCGCCGGGCTTGAGCTGCGACGGCGGGGTATCGGCGGGACTGGACTGCCGCGCGCCCCAGAACGGCACGGCGGCTTGGGCGGGCAGGGCCAGCAACAACGACAGCAGGGCGGAAACCAGCAGCGGGTGCGACATCCGGTGTCTCTCGCAGGGGGATGTCCGCAGCCTAGTGCGGTGGGGTGGGGGAGGGAAGGTACTTCCGGGAGAGTGGTGTGTGCCGGTGCGCGCCGGGCGGGCGAAGCCCGCATGGACTTGCGAGACCTCAGCCCGCCCCATCCCGAGCGCCAGCCGCATGCCGCGCCAGCTTGGCGGCCGGGCAGTTGAGCAGGGCCGAGCGGGCCAGCCAGGCCTGGTCGGGGTAGTACGAGAACACGAACTGGCCGTCCTTGAGCAGGTCGATCATCGGCTTGGCGACGGCGCTACGGACTGCCGGGCAGCCCCAGCTGCGGCCGAGGCGCCCCATTGCCTTGCCGCGCGCCGGATCGACGTACGGGGCGCCGTGCATGACGATCGCGCGGGCCATCGCGGCGTCGTTGACGCCGGGTTCCAGGCCGCGCATGCGCAGCGAGTAGCCGTTGCGGCCGGTGTAGGTGTCCGCGGTGACGAACAGGCCCAGGCTGGACTGGTGGCTGCCGTCGCGGTTGGAGAAGCGGGTGGCGAGGTTGTCGCCCGAACCCTGGCCGTGAGCCACGACCTCCTCGTACAGCAGCTTGCCGGCGGTCAGGTCGAACACCCACAGGCGGGGCACCAGGGACGGACGGCTGTAGTCGATCACCGCCAGGCGGCTGGCAGTCGCACCGACGCCGCTGGCCTGCGCGCAGTGCATGGCCGAGACCGCCAGTTCGAGCACGCGCGGATCGGCCGCCGGGGCCAGGCGGGACAGCCAGCGCCCGCCGCCGCCGGTGGAGGCGGTCGGGGTCACGCTGGCGACCGGGCCGGTGGACGGGGCCACTTTCGCGGGGGCTGCGGTCGGCGACGGGGCCGCTGCAGGCATGCGGGCGCTCAGGCCGGGCGAGGCAGGGAGCAGGGCCGCCATCGCCAGCAGCAGGATACGGGGTCGGAACATCCGCCTATTCTCGTAAGGCATTGCTGAACCAAAGAATTTCGAGGTGGGTGGGGCGGATTTCAAGCGGTTGCGGGGGTGTCGCTCGCGTGGACGAGGGCTGTTCGACGCGGCTGCCTGCGTGGGATGACAGCGTCTGCTCCATCGCGTCGGCTTGAGCAGGAATGACGGTGGGCAGCGGGCGTATCGGCCAGGCCGCGCGCCGGCTCTGCGGAAAGCGGAATTGCGACTGCAACATGGATTCCCGCTTTCGCGGGAATGACGAGCATGGCGTAGGCGTTAGAGCCAGCCCGGCAAGCATGGAGCTGTCATCCCCGCGCAGGCGGGGATCCAAGGCAGGCTTCATCACGCTTGCCGGGGAGCGGAATCGTGTCTGAGAGCTGGATTCCCGCCTGCGCGGGAATGACGAGCATGGCGTATGCAGCCCTTAGGGCCAGCCCGGCAGGCAGTTTGTCATCCCCGCGGAGGCGGGGATCCAGGGACTTTTCACGCTTGATCGGGCGTCGCTCAGCATTGACGCCTTCAGCCGTTGCTCGTCATCCCGGCGAAAGCCGGGATCCATTTCGCCGTTGCTCGTGTTCGTCATCCCCGCGAAGGCGGGGATCCAACCCTGGCTTCATCATGCTTGCCGGGGGTGGAATCGGGTCTGTGAGCTGGATTCCCGCTTTCGCGGGAATGACGGTGGTGGGTGGGCGCGGGATGGGATACGCGAGATGCGAAAACGCGAAACGTAAAGGAGACGCGCCGCCATGCGGACAGAGGAGTGTCGTCTGCAACATGGATTCCCGCTTTCGCGGGAATGACGAGCATGGTGTGGGCAACCGTTAGAGCCAGCCCGGCATGGATGGACAGCTGTCATCCCCGCGAAGGCGGGGATCCAACCTTGGCTTCATCACGCTCGCCGGAGAGCGTGATCGGGTCTGTGAGCTGGATTCCCCGCCTGCGCGGGACGGGTAGGTTAAGCGGGAGATGGATTCCCGCCTTCGCGGGAATGACGGCGGTGGTGAAGCGCTGGGCTGGGGCCACACAACGTGCCAAAAGGCAAAAGCCAAAAGCCAAAAGCCAAAAGCCAAACGAAACGAGAAACGACAAACGCGACGGCCCTGCGCAATGCGAATGGCCACTGCAACATGGATTCCCGCCTTCGCGGGAATGACGGCGGTGGTGGTGGGGCAGCGTTGGCTCGCAAAAAAGAACAGGCCGGCAATCGCCGGCCTGTTCGGTACGCACAACGGAACCGCGGAGGAGTTCCGTCAGCCCTTCTTGCTGGCGATCCAGCGGTCGATCTTGGCTTCCAGCACGTCCAGCGGCACGGCGCCGTCCTTCAGCAGTTCGGCGTGGAACTCGCGGATGTCGAACTTGTCGCCCAGTTCCTTCTCGGCGCGGGCGCGCAGTTCCTTGATCTTCAGCTCGCCGATCTTGTACGCCAGCGCCTGACCCGGCCACGCGATGTAACGCTCGGCCTCCGCCACGGCGGTGGTGTCGCTGACCGCCGAGTTTTCCTTCATGTAGGCGATGACCTGGTCGCGGCTCCAGCCCTTGCTGTGCAGGCCGGTGTCGGTGACCAGGCGGATGGCGCGCCACAGCTCGTTCTGCAGGTAGCCGAAGTAGCTGTACGGATCGGTGTACACGCCCAGCGCCTTGCCCAGCGACTCGGCGTACAGGCCCCAGCCTTCGGCGAACGCGCTCTGGATGCTCCAGCGGCGGAAGGCCGGCAGGTCCTTCAGCTCGATCTGCGTGGCGATCTGGAAGTGGTGGCCCGGGATGGCCTCGTGCAGGTACAGGTCTTCCGCGTCCCAGATCTTGCGCGACGGCAGGTCGTAGGTGTTGACGTAGAAGATGCCCGGGCGCGTGCCGTCCTCGCTCGGCGGGTAGTACTGGCCACCCGGACCGGACTTGGCGCGGAACGGCTCGATCGGGCGGATCTCGAACGGCGACTTGGGAATCAGCGAGAACTGCTCGGGGATCTTCTGGTTGATCTTGTCTTCCAGCGCGCGGTAGTACTTGAGCAGTTCGTCCTCGCTCTTGAACTCGAACTTCTTGTCCGTCTCCACGTACTTGAAGAAGTCCTGCAGCGTGCCCTTGAAGCCGACTTCGGCCATCACCTTCTGCATTTCGCCGTGGATGCGCGCGACCTCGTCCAGGCCGATCTGGTGGATCTGCGCCGGCGTCAGTTCGGTGGTGGTGCTCTGCTTGGCGTTGAAGGCGTACCACGCCTGGCCGTTGGGCAGCTTGTCCAGGCCGAAGGTGTCGCGCGTCCTGGGCAGATACTCGTCGTTGACGAAGGCGCGCAGCTTCTTGTACGCCGGCATCAGCTGCTCGCCGATGAGCTTGCGGTACTCATCGGTCAGGCGCTTCCGGTCGGCATCGCTGAAGTCCTTGGGCATGTTGGTGATGGGGCCCCAGAACAGCGTGTCTTCCGGCTTGTCCTTGATCAGCGCATCGAGCTGCGGCACCACCTTTTCCATCAGCACGCGCGGCTGCACGACGCCGGCCGCAATGCCCTGCTTCATGTTGGCGATCTCGGTGTCGAACAGCACCGGGATGCGCGCGCCGCGCTTGAGCCAGTTGTCGTAGTCCTGCACGGTCTTGAACGGCTGTGCGCCGGTGCCGGAGCCGAACTGCACCGCCAGCGAGGCGGTGCTGTCCATCTGATTGACCGGCACCATCCAGCCCGGGAACTGGAACGACTCGATGTTGTCGCGCGCGTCGCGGGTGAAGATCTCGTAGTTCAGCAGGTCCTGTCCGGCGAGGCCTTCGGAACCGATGGCTTCGGCCCTGGCCAGCCAGTCCTGGAGGAACTTCTTGGACTCGTCGCGATACTGCTGCGAACCGAAGTCCGGCAGCTCAGCGTTGTAGCGCGTGTCGCCGGTGTAGGTGGCCAGCACCGGGTTGTGCTTGAGGTAGGCCTCCCAGAAGTCGGCGTAGAGCTTGTTGAGCTGGTCGGCCTTGGCCTGCGCGTTCTGCGTGGCGGCGGGCTTGGTATCGGCGGTGGCGGCGGTGTCGCCGGCCGGCTTTGAGCAGCCGGCGACGGCGGCGGTAATGGCAAGGGCGAGCAGAAGCGGGCGGAACTTCATGGAGTTCTCCTGTGGGTGTGCATTCTTCGGTCGCTGGTGCGGGAAGACCGAAGAGGGTAAGGCGGGAGTACGTACAAACAAAATGCAGGGAGCCTCAACTCCCTTCCCTGCGGGCAGGGGAGGGTTGGGGAGGGGTTGAGAGCCGCATTGCGGCGAGCCTCGGCGCTGGCGCGCCTCGTACCCCCTCCCAACCTCCCCCTGCAGGCAGGGGGAGGAGCAACCGCGATCAGCCCTTCTTCGACGCGATCCAGCGGTCGATCTTCTCGTCGAGGATCTCCAGCGGCACGGAGCCGTCCTTCAACACCTCGGCGTGGAATTCGCGGATGTCGAACTTCGGTCCCAGCACCTTCTCGGCGCGGGCTCGGACTTCCTTGATCTTCAACTCGCCCATCTTGTACGCCAGCGCCTGGCCGGGAATGGCCATGTAGCGTTCGGCCTCGGCCGTGGCCTGCGTTTCGCTTTCGGCGGAGTTTTCGAGCATGTACGCGATCACCTGTTCGCGGGTCCAGCCCTTGCTGTGCAGGCCGGTGTCCACCACCAGGCGGATGGCGCGCCACAGCTCGTTCTGCAGGTAGCCGAAGTAGTTGTACGGATCGGTGTAAACGCCCAGGTCCTTGCCCAGCGATTCGGCGTACAGGCCCCAGCCTTCGCTGAAGGCGATCTCGCGGCCGAAGCGGCGGAACGTCGGCAGGTTGGTCAGTTCCTGCTGCAGGGCAAGCTGGAAGTGATGGCCTGGAATGGCCTCATGCAGGTACAGGTCTTCCGCGTCCCAGGTCTTGCGCGTGGGCAGGTCGTAGGTGTTGACGTAGAAGATGCCCGGACGCGAACCGTCCTGGCTGGGGCGCATGTACGAACCGCCGGCCGCGGACTGCGCACGGAACGCTTCCACCGGACGGATCTCGAATGCGGCCTTCGGGATCAGCGAGAACTGCTCCGGGATCTTCTGGTTGATCTTTGCTTCCAGGCCGCGATAGTGCGCGAGCAGTTCATCCTCGGTCTTGAACGAGAAGCGCGGGTCGGTCTGCATGAACTTGAAGAAGTCCTGCATCGAACCCTTGAAGCCCACCTGCTTCATCACGCCGCGGATCTCGCCGTGGATGCGCTTCACCTCGTCCAGGCCGATCTGGTGGATCTGCGCGGGCGTCAGGTTGGTGGTGGTGGAACTGCGCGCGTTGTAGGCGTACCACGCCGCGCCGTTGGGCAACGCGTCCAGGCCGGAGGTGGTGCGCGTCTTCGGCAGGTATTCGTTGGCGACGAAATCGCGCAGTTCGCGATAGGCCGGCATCAGCTGGCCTTCGATCAGCTGCTTGTACTGCGTGGTGAGGCGCTGCCTGTCCGCGTCGCTGAAATCGGCCGGGAAGTTCTTGATCGGGCCCCAGAACAGCGTGTCCTCGGCCTTGTCCTTGATCAGCGCGTCCAGCTGCGGGATCACCTTCACCATCAGCGCGCGCGGCTGCACCACGCCGTTCTTCATGCCTTCGCGCGAATTGGCGATGGACTGTTCGAAGATCGCGGGCGCCTGCGAGGCGCGCTTGAGCCAGTTGTCGTAGTCCTTGACCGTCTTGAACGGCTGCGCGCCGGTGCCGGAGCCCAGCTGCACGAAGGTCGCGGCGAAGTTGTAGAACTGGTTGATCGGCTGCTGCCAGGCCGGGTACTTCTCCTCCTCCAGCGAATCCTCGCGGTTGCGCACGAAGATCTCGTAGCTCAGCAGGTCCTGCCCGGCCAGGCCGTCGCTGCCGATGTCCTTGACGGTCTTCAGCCAGCGCGTGTCGAACTCGTGCATCTGCTGGCGGAACTGCGCCGACATCATGTTGGGCAGCTGGTCGTTGTAGCGGTTGTCGCCCTGGAACGTCGCCTGCAGCGGATTGAGCTTCAGCAGTTCGTCCCAGTACTGCTCGTACAGCGCGTTGAGCCGCTGCGCCTTGGCGGACTGCGATGCGCTCGTGCCCTGCGCCGGAGCGGCCGCGACGGCGGGCAGCGCCAGCGTGGCGGTGAAGGCGAGGGCGATGGCCAGCGGCAGGCGCAGACGGGCGGGAGCGTGGGAACGCGCGGATTCGGACATGGACGGAACCGGTGATGGCGGACGATCCCGAAGGCTCGCCCGCCCACCCCGGGCCGGCATGGGCCGAAGGTCATGCGGCCCGAGTCAGTCGTCCAGGTCCGGCAATCTCAGGCGCGTGTAGTAGAAATCGCTGGGCTTGCCGATGTCGCGCGCGTAGAACAGCAAGCCGTGGTCCCACAGCACGGTGGGATGGAACTCGTCCCAGGCGGTGTTCACGCACGGGCCTAGATTCTGCGCCGGCGTGAACCGGCCGCCGCGCAGCCGGCTGACGTACAGGTCGCCGAAGCCGTAGCCCAGGTCGGGTAGTGGATCGCCGGGAAAGTCGAGGCGCGTGAACAGCAGCGTGCGGCCGTCGGGCGAGATCTCCGGATTGAACTCCCAGCGCTCGGTGCTGTTGACGCCGGCGTCGAGCGGCTCCGCCTGTGCGTAGCGGCCGTCGGGCAGGCGCCGCGCTCGGTAGATGTTCCACTCGCCGGTACGGTCGCTGCCGAAGTACAGGTTTCCGTGGCGGTCGGTGCTGGCGTAGAGCTCGTCGCCGGCGCTGTTGACCGCTGCGCCCAGGTGCTCCGGCTCGCTCCAGCCGCGCCACGTGCGCTGCACGCGCCACAGGTCCATCTTCCCGGCGCTGCCGCCGGACGTCGGGCGCTCGGACGAGAACACCAGGGTGCGGCCGTCGGGCGAGACGTGCGGGTCCATATCGCTGTACACGCCCGAGAACGACGCCACTTCCGGCTCACTCCAGCCCCACGGCCACCAGTGCGAGGTCAGGATGGTGGCGCGCTCGCGCGTGCCCGGCCACCAGCCCGTCGTGGTGGACCAGTACGAACGCAGCCGCGTCGGCGCGAAGCTCAAGCGCCATTCCCAGCGCTCGGTGGAGATGGTGCCTTCGGCGTACTTCTGCACCACCGGGCACTGCTCCAGGGCATCGCCGGCATGGAGGGGGAGGGAGAACAGGCCGGCGATGAGTGCGCCCACGGCGCGGTTGCTATGGCGTGACATGACGGGCTCCTTCCGTTGGGGACGCGCCTACTGTCGTCACGCGGTGACGCCGTGCGCGACGCGTGGGACGAATGCGGCGGATCGCGGGACGAAACGCCGGCCTGCGATTGCAAGCGCGACGATGCGGGTCCAGCATCCCGGTCCATGCGCAACCGACCGCTGCTGCTGTGCCTGCTGGTGCTGGCCTGGTGGACCCTCAATGGCCTGGTCTGGACAGGCCAGGTGCTGAACATGCGCGAGGCCACCGGCCAGGCGCTGGATGCGTTGCAGGTGCTGCGCTTGGAACTGGCCAGCGCGTGGCTGTGGGTGCCGATCACGTTGGGCCTTTTCTGGGGCGTGGAGCGGTTTCCGATCGAACGCGGTCGCGTATTGCGAGCGCTGGCGGCGCAGGCCGCCGCGGTAGCGGCGGTGATCATGGTGCGCGCGGTGGCGGTGGTCGTGTTCAACGACTGGATCGGCTGGTACGCGCGGCTACCGTCGTTCGGATCGGTGCTGGCGACCAGTGTGCTCAACAACCTGCTGATGGGCTGGATGATCGTCGGCGTCGCGCATGCGCTCGTCTATGCCGAGCGCGCGCAGCGACGCGAACGGCAGGCAATGGAGCTGCAGTCGCGGCTGGTGCACGCCCGGCTGGAAGCGCTGTCGGCGCAGCTCAACCCACACTTCCTGTTCAACGCGCTCAACTCCATCGCCGAGATGGTGCATCGCGACGCGGAGGCCGCCGACCGGATGCTCGTCGACCTGGGCGCACTGCTGCGCCACAGCTTGGGCGCCTCGCAGAGCCAAGAAGTCGCGCTGCGCGAGGAACTGGTCGCGCTGGACCATTACCTGGGCATCGAAAAGATGCGCCTGGGCGAACGCTTGCGGGTGCAGTGGGGAATCGACTCGGCTTCGCTGGACGCGCGCGTACCGCACCTGGTGCTGCAGCCGCTGGTGGAGAATGCGATCCAGCACGCCATCGCCACGCGCTCCACGCCCGGCGAAGTGTCCGTGCGCGCCGGACGCAATCGCGACCGGCTGATCCTGGAAGTGCGCGACGACGGTGGGCCGCGCCGGGCGCCGGCGGGATCCGGCATTGGCCTGAGCAACACACGTGCGCGGCTGGCGTGCCTCTACGGCGCGGACCATCTGCTGGAGATCGTCGCGCTGGTGACCGGCGGCACGCTGGTGCGGCTGGATTTGCCGTATCGCGCCGCGGGAGTGCCCGCATGACCTCGCGGCTGCGCGCACTGGTGGCCGACGACGAGGCGATGTCGCGCGCGCGCCTGTGCCGTCTGCTAGGACAGTGCGGCGACGTGGACATCGTTGCCGAGTGCGCCGATGGGGACGAAGCCGTGGCGGCAATCCGTCGCCTGCGTCCGCAGGTGGCATTCCTGGACGTGCGCATGCCGGAGCTAAACGGATTCGGCGTGCTGGAGTCGTTGCCGCCCGCGTTGCGTCCGGTCGCGGTGTTCGTCACCGCGCATGCCGACCACGCACTGCGCGCGTTCGAAGCGGATGCCGCCGACTACCTGCTCAAGCCGTACTCGGCCGAACGCCTGCGCGACGCGCTCGCTCGCGTGCGCCGCGAGCTGGGCATGGTGCGCGAGTCGATCGCCGATGCGCACGCGCCTGACGGCTACGCCGAGCGCCTGGCCGTGCCGGTCGGTGCGCGCCTGCAGTTGCTGCCGGTGGACGGCATCGACTGCGTGCTGGCGCAGTCGAACTACGTCGAGCTGTGCGTGGGCGAACAGCGCTATCGGCTGCGCGACACGATGGCGGCGATCGAAGCGCGGCTGGATCCGCGCCGCTTCGTCCGCGTGCATCGTTCGCGACTGGTGCGGCTGCAGGCCATCCGCGACGTCGAACTGATGGAAGCCGGGCGCTACGTGATCCGCCTGCACAACGGACTGCGGGTGGGCAGCGGCGCGAGTTATCGCGACCGCGTGCGGGCTGCGCTGGGGCTGGGCAGCGCGCTGCCCTGAGGCCTACGCCGCAGCCTGCTCGCGCAACTGGCGCGCACGCGCTTCGCCCAGATACGCGGTGATGCCGGCGCGGACCAGGTAGATCAGCGGGATCAGCGCGATCGCCGCCAGCATCTTGTACGCGTAGTTGACCGTGCTGACCGCCAGGAACAGCGATGTCGGCCACTTCTGCGGACCCAGCACGAAGGCGATGTACAGCACCACGAAGCTGTCGACCAGTTGCGAGATCGCCGTGGAGCCGGTGGCGCGTAGCCACACGTGCTTCTCGCCGGTGACGCTGCGGATGCGGTGGAACACCGCGACGTCGATCAGCTGGCCGATGATGAAGGCCACCAGCGAGCCGGCGATGGTCCACAGTCCCTGCCCGAAGATCGCCGCGAACGCGGCCTGGTAATCCGGCACGCCCTGCGCCTGCGCGGCCGTCACCCACCAGCCCGCGGGCGCCAGCGAGATCGCGGCGAAGGCGAACACGAAGCCGTACACGATCAGGCCCGCGGCCAGCCACGAGATCATGCGCACGCCGCGGCGGCCGAAGAACTCGTTGATCACGTCGGTCATCAGGAACACCACCGGCCACAGCAGTGTGCCGGCTGTGAAGCTGAGTGAGCCGGTTTGGCCGAACAGGTTCCACTGCAGCGGCGCGATGCCCAGCGTGTCTTCCAGCGCGAAGATCTTGACGCCGATGAACTCAGCCAGCACTGCGTTCGCGCAGAAGAACGCGCTAAGCACGATGAACAGACGCAGCGCCCGATCGTCGAGCGTGCGCGCGGTGGTCAGGACGGTTTCGCTCACGTGCTTTCCCTGTGCGCGGTGCGAAGTGGAGGTCGTTACGGCGTGCTGCTGCTGCCGGGCGGCGAGAACGGAATCGTATCGGGCGACACCGCGCCGCCGGAGATGATGAAGCTCATCGCCTGGTCCACGCTCCAGTCTGTCGGCGTGATCTTCTCCACCGGCACGATCTCCAGGTAACCCGACGTGGGATTGGGCGTGGTGGGCACGTACACCGCGGCGAGTTCGCGCCCGGTGCCGTGTTCGCGGATCACGCGCGTGACAAAGCCAATCGACTTCATTTCGGTGTGCGGGAAGTCCACCAGCACCACGCGCTGAGTGCCGTCGGGCTTGGTCTGCAGGATGTCGAGCAGCTGGCGCGCGCTGCTGTAGACGATGCTGGCCAGCGGGATGCGCTGGATGAGCGCCTCGAACCAGCGCAGCAGGCGCTGGCCGATCACGCGGCGCGCCATCACGCCGGTGAACAGGATCACCGCGATGGTGGCCAGCAGCGCAAGCACCGTACGCACCCACGGCTCATCCACCCATCCCATCTGCGGATAGCTGGACGCGAGGTTTTCGAGCACCGGCGTGATGAACGGCTGGCTGATGTCGGACAGCAGCACGAACACGAACTTGACCACGACCCAGGTCAGCCAGATCGGCAACAGGGTCAACAGGCCGGTGAGGAACAGCCGCTGCAGGCTGGGACGTGCCGGCTGGGCCGGCGAGGGGGAGGCGGGGGACATGGGCGGATTGTATTGGCGTGGCAAGCGATTGCGCGGCATATCCGTGCGATCCGCCCAATGCTGACGGGGGGATGGCCGGGACGATCAGCGCTCGCGCACCAGGCGGAAGCCGACGTCGTCGTATCCGCGCGAGGCAAGCAGGGTGCGCTGCGCGTCGCGGCTGCGCCAGGATTGTCCGTTCACCTGGCGCTGCTGGCAGTTGCGGCCGCAGTCGCGCAGCCACATCGACAGGGGGCGACCATCGACTTCGGCGGACAACTGGCCGACTTCCTCGGCGCTCGGCAGCCGGTAGCGACGGCCGGTCTGCGCGCTGTACCACTGCGCATACGCCTGCGCGTCTTCCAGCGACACGCACACCACCGGATCGTTCTCGGCCTGCTGGAAGCCGGGTGCCTGCCAGTCTCGCGGATCCAGCATGCGCAGCAGCGAGGCGCGTTCGCGGCACAGCGCCGGCGCGCGGCCGTTGGCGGCGGCGAAGCGCGCGTATTCGCGACGACTCACCGGACGCGGGGTAAGCGCGACGCTGATCTTGGCGCTGGCCTGCGAGGCGGCGTCGATGGTGGCGCCGCGCGCCAGGCCCTTGGGCAGCGACTTGGCCTGCGCGATCAGGCGCGGGTCGAGTTTGCGCGGCAGCTTCAGCTGGTCGGCCAGTGCGGTGACGCGCTGGACATCGGCTCCGTCGCGCTGGCGCACCGCCTGCTGCAGGCGCGCGTCGAGGGCGTTTCCGGTCTGCTCGCGCAACTGCAGCTGGGCCTTGGAACCAGCGGTCCCGGTCTGCTGGCCGAGCGCGATCACGCGCGACGACAGCTCGACCGCCTGCGCGTCCTTGCCGTCCTTCACCGCGCGCACGATCTGCTCGGAGAAAGCGGTGGTGAGTTCGTCGATCGCCTTGGCGACGTCCGGATGCGTGCTGTCGGTGTGCCAGGCCAGCAATACGCTGTCGAGCGCGTTGGCTTCCTTCGGTTCGGTCAGGCGGCCACGCGCGATCTGCTGGCGGGCGTCCTGCAGCGCGCGCTGCAGCGGCGCCTCTGGCAACGGCTGCAGCATCGCGGCCGTGGGATCGGACACCGCCGTGGCGTCCGGCGTTGCTGTCGCCAGGACCGAGGCGGGCGGTGTTGGGCGCTCCTCGTCGCGGCCCAGGCTGAAGGCGAGCACGACCAGCGTCACCGCGGTCACGCCGAGAGCGGCCCAGATCGGCTTGGCCCAGCGCTGCGACGGCCGCAACTGATGCAGGACTTCCAGCGCCGGCGACCACGGCTTGCGCTGCTGCACGCCGCGGATCGCGTCGGCCATCTGCGCGGCGTCCTGGAAACGGTGCGCGGCCTGCTTCGACAGCGCGCGGTTCATGAAGCGCTGCCAGTGGGCCAGGTGCTGCGGCAACTTCGGGATCGGGTCCTGCGCGTGCATCACGGCCATCGACAGCGCATCGGCCGCTTCGAATGGCAGTCGCCCGGTCAGCATTTCCCACAACAGCACGCCAAGGCTGTAGAGGTCCGCACGGCCGTCGACATCCTCACCGCGCGCCTGTTCGGGCGCCATGTACGCGGTGCTGCCCACGGCCAGGCCGGCGGCGGTCACGCGTGGACCGAAGCCGCGGCGCAGCGCGATGCCGAAGTCGGCCAGCAACACGCGTTCGCTTTCGTCGAAGAGGACGTTCTCGGCCTTGACGTCGCGATGCACGACGCCGCGCGAGTGCGCGTATTCCAGCGCGGACAGCAGCGTCAGCGCGATCTCGACCGCGCGCGGCTCATTGCGGCTGAGGTCGCGCTGGCCGAGGTGGCCGCGCGGCAGGTACGGCATCGCGTAATAGGGCAGGCCGTCCATCGTGCGGCCGACCTCGTAGATGCCGACGATGTTGGGATGTTCCAGGCGCGCGATCGTGCGCACTTCGTTCTCGAAGCGGCGACGGCTCACTTCGTCCGCCAGCGCAAGCGGCAGCATCACCTTGATCGCGACTTCGCGCGACAACGCGATCTGGTGGCCCAGATACACGGTCGACATGCCGCCATGGTTGATCACCTTGTGCAGGCGATACCCATGGATTTCCGGCAATGGCGATGCGTTGTCGTTGTTGGATGCAGACCCGGACATCGCGGCCCCCTGTCGCGAAGAGGGAGCATACGCCGACTGAGAAGAAACCTCACGACGTCTTCATCACATCGCGCACGTAATTGCGTTCGTGAGCTTCATGTGATGACGCGCAGGGTCAGTATTTGCCGGATTTGGCCCGTTTTCCAGCGATCAGGTCGCATTCCGGTGCGCGGGTTTGCGCCGCACGTAAAGCTGCTTGCGGACGCGCGCGACGATGTCGCCCTCCGCATCGGTGATGTCGGTATCGAACCAGCGCAGTGCCTTGTCGCCATTGGCGGTGGCGGTGCGCAGCTCCTCGAGCACCGCATCGTCCAGGTCGAAGCGCGCGGTGACGGTGCCGCGTCCGGGTTTGACGAACTCGATCTCGCCGGCCTTGTCCCAGACCCAGTATTCCGGGCCGAGCACCTTCATCGCCAGCAGCATCCAGAACGGGTCGGTCATCGCGAACAGGCTGCCGCCGAAGTGCGTGCCGACGTAGTTGCGGTTCCACGGGCGCATGCGCAGCTCTACCCGGGCGTGGCGGTAGTCGTCGGTCAGGGTGGCGACGCGGATGCCGCTGAACAGGAACGGCGGCCAGAGGTTCAGGCCGAGGCGCAGGTGGCTGGCTTTCATGGGCAAGGCAGGCGGATGGGCCGCCAAGCCTGCCATACGGATGCGTACTGATCAAAGGCGGGCCGGCCCCCGCCGGATCTCGAGCGGGACAAGCCCGGCGTCAGAACAGCAGCGACGACATCTTGCGGCGATAGCGGCCGACCAGGTCCTCGTCCTCGATCACGCGGAAGGCATCGATCAGGGCCTTGCGGGGCAGGCCGTCGGCGTAGGTGCGGTCGCGGCGCAGCATCTCCAGGAACTGCTCAAGGCCCGCCTCGCTGTCGCCGCCGACGATGCGGTGCGCACCCAGCAGGTGCCGCGCGCGCAGGTCGTCGGGATTGCTGGCGATGGCGGCCTCCAGCACTTCCGGCGGCGGCGCGTCGTTCAGCAGCGTGGCGAAGCCCAGGCGCGAACGCGCGCGCAGTGCGCGTTCGTCGGTCGCCAGGTTGGCGGGCAGGGCGTCGAGCAGCTGTTCGGCCTCGACGGCCGCCCCGGTGCGAAGCAGGGCGAGCGCCAGGTCCAGCTTGAGCTCGGCGTTGTCGGGGGCGGCGTCCGACTCATGGCGCAGGCGCACCACCTCGGCGTGCGGATCGGCCGGAGGCGCGACCACCTCGGCTTCCGGCTCGGGTTCGGCGGCCGCCGGTTCGATGCCGTGGTGTTTGAGGAACTCGCGCAGTTGGCCCTCGGGCAGGGCGCCCGGGAAGCCGTCCACCAGTTGCCCGTCCTTCACCAGGAACACGGTCGGGATGGACCGCACCTGGAACGCGCCGGCCAGCTGCGGTTCCTTGTCCACGTCGATCTTGGCCAGGCGGAATGCGCCGTGGTAGTCGGCGGCCAGCTTCTCGAGGATGGGACCCAGCGTCTTGCAGGGTCCGCACCACTCGGCCCAGAAATCCACCAGCACCGGCGTCTGCATGGATTTCTGCAGGACTTCGGTCTCGAAGTTGTCGGTGGTGGCATCGAAGACGTGGGCGGAGGCGGTATCGGCGGTCATCGGTGGGGCTCGTTCGTCGGTGCGCTGGAAATGGGGGCGCGCGGCGCGCGGGGCAAGCGCGTGCGGAGCCGGTCACGCTAGCATGCCGGCATGAACCGCTCTCCCGCGCTCGTTTCCTTCGACCGTCACGCCGGCTGGCTGGCCGCGCTGTGCTGCGTGCTCGCGGTGTTGGGGTTCGCCGCCGCCCTGCCGGACTTCTCGCACCGGCAGCACCCGCCGGCGTTGCTGGGCGCGCACGGGATTCCGCATGCGCTGGCGTTCAACCTGCTTGCGTTCGTGGTGCCCGGGCTGCTGGCGGCATGGCTCTACGCCCGCCTGCGCGACCGCTTGCCGCCGCATGCGGGCCGGCGCGCGGCCGTTGGCGCCTGGATGCTGGTGATCAGCGCGCTGGCGTTCGCGGCACAGGGCCTGTGGCCGCTGGACCCGGCGGAACTGGACGGCGCGATCAGCCAGCGGCACACCGCCGCCTGGTTGCTGTGGTGGCTGGCGTTCGCGCCCGGTGCACTGCTGCTCGGCGCCGGCCTGTACCGGCGGGCCCCGTCGCGCGGTGTGGCGATCGCGTTTCTCGCCGCTGGCGCGTTGACGGTGCTGTTGAACCTGCTTCCGACTTCGTGGCTGCCGGGGCCCATCGCGCAGCGCCTGGTGATGCTGCTGTGGCTGGCCTGTCTGGCGATGGCGTCACGCGTGCGCTGATGCCGGGTCTGCGTCGCGGCGGCGCCAGCCAGCCGCGACGCAATGTGGTCCTCAGGCCTCCGGGCTGCGGTAGACCTTGCCGTCCTTCATCACGAAATCGACCTTCATCACCTGCTGGATGTCTTCCAGCGGATTGCCCGGCACGGCGACGATGTCGGCGCGCTTGCCGGCTTCGATCACGCCTTGGTCGTCCACGCCAAGCACTTCCGCCGCGCGGATGGTGGCTGCCTGGAACGCGACCGACGCGGGAATGCCCGCCTCGACCATGTAGATGAACTCGCGCGCGTTGTCGCCGTGCGGGCCCACGCCCATGTCCGTGCCGAAGGCGATTTTCACGCCGTTCTTGTACGCGTTGCCGGCGGTCTGCTGGATCAGCGCGCCGATGCGCTGCGCCTTCGGGCGCACGACGTCCGGGAAGTAGCCGTCGATCTTGGCCTTGTCGGCGACGAAACGGCCGGCGTAGATGGTCGGCACGTACCAGGTGCCGTGCTGCTTCATGAGCTTCATCACGTCGTCGCTCATGTAGGTGCCGTGCTCGATCGACGTCACGCCGCCGAGCACCGCGCGCTTCATGCCTTCCTCGCCATGCGCATGCGCGGCGACGCGGTAGCCGTAGTCCTTGGCGGTATCGACGATCGCCTTCACTTCGTCGACGGTGAACTGCGGCGCATCGCCCGACTTGGCATATGACAGCACGCCGCCTGTTGCGGTGATCTTGATGACGTCGCTGCCTTCCTTGTAGCGCTGGCGCACGGCCTGGCGGGCATCGTCGATGGAGTTGATCACGCCCTCGGTCGGACCGGGCGGGCCGATCAGGTGCGAGAGCGCGTCGTTGTAGCCGTTGGTGGGATCGGCATGGCCGCCGGTGGTGGCGATGGACTTGCCGGCCGCCCAGATGCGCGGGCCGTCGACCAGCCCCTGGTTGATCGCATCGCGCAGGTGCGGGCTCACCTCGCCGCCGAGGTCGCGCACGCTGGTGAAGCCGGCCAGCAACGTCTTCTTCGCAAAGCCCACGGAGCGGAACGCGAAATCCACGTCATCCAGGCGGAAGCCTTCCGAATAGCTCTGCGGGCTGGACTCGCTGCCCAGGTGCACGTGCAGGTCGGTCCAGCCGGGCATGCAGGTGTGGCCGCTCAGGTCCACGCGTGTCGCGCCGCCAACGTCGGTAGCCGGGCCGTCGACGACGCGCTCGATGCGGCCCTGGCGGACGATCAGCGTTTTCGGTCCGGCCAGTTTGCCGGAACGGGCGTCGAACACCTGTCCGCACTGCAGCGCCTGCGGCGCGGCCGCGGCGGTTTCGGCGGCGTGGACGGAAACACTGGCCAGCGTAGCCAGCGCGGCAAGACTGAGCGGTTTGAGCACGTGCGAACTCCCCTTGGGTCGATCCCCTGGAACGCCGGATTGAAACACAGCCCCGGGGCGCGTCTACGCGACCTTCGGCGCAGAACGGGGCACGCGCGGCCCGCGTGGCGGCCGATGTTGCGCTGCGGTAGGCTTGACGGTCTTTCCCCGACGTACCCAACCGCCGTGTCCGCCGAAGCCGCAACCGAAACCCGCCCCTACGACCCGCAAGCCATCGAGGCCGATGCGCAGCGCTTCTGGGAGGGCACGCGCGCCTTCGAAGTGGTCGAGGACACGAACCGGCCGAAGTACTACTGCCTGTCGATGCTGCCGTACCCGTCGGGTGCGCTGCACATGGGCCATGTGCGCAACTACACCATCGGCGACGTCATCAGCCGCTACAAGCGCATGACCGGCCACAACGTGCTGCAGCCGATGGGCTGGGACGCGTTCGGCCTGCCCGCCGAGAACGCGGCGATCAAGAACAAGACCGCGCCGGCCAAGTGGACCTACGCCAACATCGCGCACATGAAGGCGCAGCTGAAGCAGATGGGCTACGCGATCGACTGGTCGCGCGAGTTCGCCACCTGCCAGCCGTCGTACTACGTGCACGAGCAGCGCATGTTCGTGCGCCTGATGAAGCAGGGCCTGGCGTACCGCAAGAATTCGGTCGTCAACTGGGACCCGGTCGACCAGACCGTGCTGGCCAACGAGCAGGTGATCGACGGCCGCGGCTGGCGCACCGGCGCGCTGGTTGAAAAGCGCGAGATCCCGCAGTGGTTCCTCAAGATCACCGACTACGCACAGGAACTGCTGGACGGACTGGATGCGCTGCCGGGCTGGCCGGACGCGGTCAAGACCATGCAGCGCAACTGGATCGGCCGCAGCGAAGGCCTGGAAATCCGCTTCGACGTGGTCGACGCCGACGGCAACGCGGTCGAGCCGCTGCACGTGTTCACCACACGTCCGGACACACTGATGGGCGTGACCTTCGTGTCGATCGCCGCCGAGCATCCGCTGGCGCAGCACGCCGCGCAGGGTGACTCGCAGCTGGCCGATTTCATCGCCGACCTGCGCAAGGGCGGCGTGTCCGAGGCCGAGCTGGAAACGCAGAAAAAGCGCGGCATGGACACCGGCCTGCGCGCCATCCATCCAATCACCGGCGAGCAGGTGCCGGTGTTCGTCGCCAACTTCGTGCTGATGGGTTACGGCACCGGCGCGGTAATGGCGGTGCCCGGCCATGACGAGCGCGACTGGGAGTTCGCCCGCAAGTACGCGCTGCCGATCCGCATGGTGATCGTGCCCACGCACATCCGCGATGCACTTGCCGAGATCGGCCAGCACCTGTCGCGGCACGACGACCCGATGCGCAGCGCGCTGGGCGAGGCGCCGTCGGTGGACGTGTACGAGACCTCGGCCGCGGTGCAGGTGGTGGAGGAGTTCGAACGCCGCATCGCCGAGGAGGGCGCGTACACCGAACGCGGCTGGCTGGTGAATTCCGGCGAGTTCGATGGCATGGACTTCCAGCAGGCGCTCGATGCGCTGGCCACGCGTTTCGAAGCCGACGGCCGCGGCCAGCGCCGCGTGAATTACCGGCTGCGCGATTGGGGCGTGAGCCGCCAGCGTTACTGGGGCTGCCCGATCCCGGTCATCCTGTGCCCGACGTGCGGCGACGTGCCGGTGCCGGAAGACCAGCTGCCGGTGGTTCTGCCGGAAGACGTGGCGTTCTCGGGTGTGACCTCGCCGATCAAGTCCGATCCGCAGTGGCGCAAGACGAACTGCCCACAGTGCGGTGGCGCGGCCGAGCGCGAGACCGACACCTTCGACACCTTCATGGAGTCGAGCTGGTACTACGCGCGCTACACCTCGCCGGGCGCGGACCAGCAGGTCGACGAGCGCGCGAAGTACTGGACGCCGGTCGACCAGTACATCGGCGGCATCGAGCACGCGATCCTGCACCTGCTGTATTTCCGCTTCTACCACAAGCTCATGCGCGACCAGGGGCTGGTGAACAGCGACGAGCCGGCGATCAACCTGCTCACGCAGGGCATGGTTATCGCCGAGACGTTCTATCGCGAGAACGGCGACGGCTCGAAGGACTGGATCAATCCGGCCGACGTGGAAGTGATCCGCGACGAGCGCGGGCGCATCACTGGCGCGACGCTCAAGGCCGATGGCCAGCCGGTGACGATCGGCGGCACCGAGAAGATGTCGAAGTCGAAGAACAACGGCGTCGACCCGCAGCTCATGGTCGGCAAGTACGGCGCCGACACGGTGCGCCTGTTCTCGATGTTCGCCGCACCGCCGGAGCAGTCTCTGGAGTGGAACGAGGCCGGCGTGGAAGGCATGGCACGCTTCCTGCGCCGCTTCTGGCGTGAAGTGGTCACGCATGCCTCGCAGCCGGATCATCCGGAAGTCGACGCCGCGCAGCTCGATGCCGCGCAGAAGACGCTGCGCCGCCAGCTGCATGAGACGATCCAGAAGGTGGGCGACGACTACGGCCGCCGCCACAGCTTCAACACCGCCATCGCGGCGTTGATGGAGCTGCTCAACCACGTGTCGAAGTTCGACGACATGAGCGACCAGGGCCGCGCCGTGCGCCACGAAGCCCTGCAGGCGATGGTGCTGCTGCTCAACCCGGTCACGCCGCACGTGAGCCACACGCTGTGGCAGGCGTTGGGCCATGCCGAGACCCTGCTGGAGGACGTGCCGTTCCCGGTGGCCGATCCGGCCGCGTTGCAGCGCGATTCGGTGACGCTGGCGGTGCAGGTCAACGGCAAGCTGCGCGGCACCATCGAGGTGCCCGTCAACGTTTCGAAGGAAGAAGCCGAGCGCCTCGCCCTGGCCGAACCCAACGTGGCGCAGTACGTGGCCGGCCAGACCGTGCGCAAGGTGATCGTGGTGCCGGGGAAGATCGTCAACATCGTCGCCGCGTGAGTCGTTCTTCCCGCGCGGGCGGGAATCCGAGGATCCGGTAAGTCACGCCCTTCCTCCGCCGTGATACGCGGACAGTTGGATCCCGCCTTCGCGGGGATGACGACGGGGGCATGGCCTGCGTTGGGCAGCCACAGACCGATGATCGACTGGCCAAGTCTCCGGTCGCCAAAGCCGTCATTCCCGCGCAGGCGAGATCCAACCATCCGGTGCGCCACGCCTTCCATCGGTCGTCATGCCGACGCAGTGCCGTTCCGTCCTTCGGCACGAGCGAGCCGACGCTCGCCGATGGGCGCATCCGCTCAGCCTACCCGCTGAACGCGTTGACGCCTCCTCTATTGCTGCCCTCGCGCGCCTCGTCCAGACTCTTCCCATGATCCTTCGCCTCCTGAAACGTGCGGCCCCCGTCGCCCTGGTCCTGGCCCTCTCGGCCTGTGGCTTCCATCTGCGCAACGCCCTCGTGCTGCCGGCCGACATGGAACCGGTGCGCGTGGTGTCCGTGGATCGTTACAGTCCGCTCGCCGATTCGCTGCAGCAGGCCATGGTGCGCGCCGGTGCCACCGCAGCGACCGAGGAGACACAGGACGCGACCGTGCTCGACCTGGTGGCCGAGCAGTGGGGCGATCGTCCGATCAGCCTGGACGAACTGGGCCGTGCGCAGGAGTTCTCGCTGCGCTACGCGGTGACCTTCGAGCTGCGCCGCAGCGACGGAACCATCCTGGTGCCGCGCCAGACCATCGAACTGGCGCGCGACTACGTGTCGAACCCGGTGCAGGCCATCGGCACCGAGGGCGAACGCGAGATCCTGCAGGGCGAAATGCGCCGCGAGATGGTCGCCTCGGTGCTGCGTCGCCTCGATGCCGTCGCGCGTCGCGCCAGTGCGCCGGCCGCTGCCGCCCCGACCGCGGCACCGCAGACCGGCGACGTCGCCGTGCCCGCATCAGCCTCGCCGGAGCAGGGCGCGTCCGGGCAGACCACGCCGCGCTGATGGAACTGCGTCCGGAGCAGCTGGTCGCTCAACTTGGCCTGGACCGGCCGGAGCCTGCGGCACTGCGTCCGGCTTACCTGATCGCCGGGCCCGAGCCGCTGCGCGTGCTCGAAGCCGCCGACGCCGTGCGCGCTGCCGCGCGGCGTGCGGGATTCACCGAGCGCGAAGTCTTCGAAGCCGAAGGCAACCAGCGCGAACCCGACTGGAACGGGCTGTCGGCCAGTTTCCGTGCGCCGAGCCTGTTCGCCAGCCGACGCCTCGTGGAAGTGCGCCTGCCCAGCGGCAAGCCGGGCAAGGAAGGCGCCGAGGTCATCAGCGATTTCTGTGCCGACCCGCCGCACGACGTGACGCTGCTCATCACCGCTGGCGAGTGGAGCAAGCAGCACGGCGGCAAGTGGAGCGAGGCGATCGGCCGTATCGGACAGGTCGCCATCGCCTGGGCGATCAAGCCGCACGAGCTTCCCGACTGGATCGAACGCCGCCTGCGCGCGCGCGGACTGCGTGCCGATCACGAAGCCGTGCAGGCGCTCGCCGATCGTGTCGAGGGAAATCTGCTGGCCGCCGCGCAGGAAATCGAGAAGCTGGCGTTGCTGTCCGACGGCCAGACCCTCGACAACACGCGCATGACCGAACTGGTGGCCGATGCCGCGCGCTTCGACGTGTTCCGCCTGGTGGACGTGGCGATGAACGGACAGGGTGCGCAGGTCTCGCGAATGCTGGCCGGGTTGCGTGCGGAAGGCGAGGCGGTGCCGGGCCTGCTCGGCATGATCGTGCTGGAACTGCAGCGCGCCGCCGCGCTGGCCCGGGTACAGGAACGCGGTGGCAACCTAGCCTCGGAATTCAAGGCGCAGCGGATCTGGGAATCCAAGCAGCCCATGTACCGCCGCGCGCTGCAGCGTCACGCCGCGCCGCGCTGGGATGCGTTCGTGGCCGAAGCCGGCCGCGTCGACCGCATCGCCAAGGGCCGCGTGCGCATCGGTGAAGAACCCGCCGACGCATGGCTGGCGCTGGAGAGGCTCCTTCTGGCCGTGGCCGAGCCGCGCGCGACGCGGTTGCTGGCGGGATGACGTCGCGGGCGCGATGACACTGCGCGTCTACTACGGCGGAACCTTCGATCCGGTGCATGCCGGGCATCTCTCCGTCGCGCGCGAAGTGCGCGACGCGCTCGACGCCGTGGTGTACTTCGTTCCGGCAGCGGATCCACCGCACAAGGACCTGACCCACGCCGACGCGAACGCCCGCGCGCGCATGCTCGACCTGGCGACGGCCGGCGAACGCAACCTCAAGGTCGACCGGCGCGAACTGCGACGCCAGGGTCCGTCCTATACGGTGGACACGTTGCGCGAACTGCGAGCGGAACTCGGCAGCGAGACACCGCTGGTGTGGATGATCGGTGGCGACTCGTTGCTGCAGTTGCATACCTGGAACCGCTGGCGCGAGCTCTTCGCCCTGGCGCATGTGCTGGTGGTGGCGCGGCCGGGATCGCACCTGGAGCCGACGGCTGTCGCGACGCGCGCGCCCGAGGTCGAAGCGGAGATCGGCCCGCGCCGCCTCGAGGCCTCGCGACTGGCGCAGACGCCGGCAGGCGGGCTGGCGGTCTTCGCCCTGCAACGCGAGCGGTCCGAATCGTCGACCGACCTGCGTCACCGCATCGCCGAAGGCGATTCATGGCAGGAAGGCGTCCCTCCAGCGGTCGCGGAGTACATCCGCCGCCACGGCCTGTACCTCGTCCGGGGCGTCACGCCGGCTTCGTTATAATCCACAGGCATCCCTGTTCAGCCCGAGAGTCGCCACCCCTTGAGTACCGAAGCGCAAGTCATCAAGACCCGCCTGCCCAACCCGCCGCCGCCGGTGGACGCCCTGCTGAAGACCGTGCACGCGGCAGTCGAGGAACTCAAGGCCCGCGACGTCACGGAAATCGACGTGCGAGGCAAGAGCAGCGTCACCGACTACATGGTGATTGCGTCCGGCACGTCCACGCGCCACGTGAAGTCCATCGCCGACGAGGTGGTCAAGTTCGCCAAGAATCTCGACGTCCAGCCATTGGGCGTGGAAGGCGAGCGCGAGGCCGAATGGGTACTGGTGGACCTGGGCGACGTGGTGGTTCACGTCATGCTGCCGCGCGTGCGCGAGTTCTACGCGCTCGAGCGCCTGTGGACCGTGGGCGACCAGCCCCCGAGTGCGGACGACGATGAGCTGGAGACGGACGCCGAAGAGCGGCTTTGATGCATTGCATCGGCTGAAGCGAACGACGGCGCCCGGTGGGCGCCGTTTGTTTCTGCACTAATAGGGTGGTGCGCATGACACCCGCTGGCACTACGGTTGACGTCGGTTTCCGCGGCTCCGACTTCTGACTCTTCCATCGTCTCGCCGAAAGCCCGGATCCATTGCTATCGCTCTCGCTCGTCATTCCCGCGAAGGCGGGAATCCATGGACTTTTGGCTCCTTCCAGTTGCCTGTGAGCAGGGAGCCGCCAAGCTCCCACCGTTGACCCAGCCATGTCACGCTGGACTTCCATGCCTGGCATGGCTCGGAGTCCGACTGGATTCCCGTCGGTCAAACGTGCTGGTACGTCTCGACATCTCCAGCGGAAATAAGCAGCGGGCCCGCTCTATCGTCTCCCGCCATGAAAGAACGCGCCCGCAATCATGCAGGCGCGTCCATGACCTACTTCAACTCACAGATGCCCGCGTTCCCACGGTCCGGTGATCGCGAAGGTGATTCCCGGCGTCTGGATGTTCACGAACAGCGTGCGGCCCCAAGGATCCCAGCAGGCGCCGCAGAATTCGCTTTCGCGATAGTCGCCTTCGGCGATGGTCTTGCCCGCATTGCCGATCTGCGTGGAGGTCAGTTCGATGTTGTTCTTGCAGAAGTAGAACGACTCGCCACGGCGGGTGAGGCCGATCAGTCGGGCGCCGGGGCCGTACTGGTCGGGACTTTCGCCGCCGTCTTCGCACAGCAGGACGCCGCCGCGGGCGCTGACGGTGATGTTGTCGGGGTTGTGCGCGGCCAACTGATGGCCGCTGACGAACAACGCGCGCAGACGCTGCGTCAGCAGGTCCAGCACCCACACGGCGCCATTGCCGCGGCCGCGACGGCCCTGCGCATCGACGCCAGTGCTCGTGTCGACGATGAACATCTTGCCGTAGCTGTGCCAGATGCCCTCGCCGCGGCTCATGCGCAGCGCGCCTTCGCTCCAGGCCTGCGCGAACGGGCCGCTGAGCGTCTCGCCCGCGGAGATGTCTGGAAAGCCCGCTGGGGCGGGGATGCTGTCGAGGTCCGGATCGGGCACGTCGACCCAGTCGAGCGCGTATTCGTCGCCGATCGCCGCGACGGTCAGGTCGGCATTGGGCTTGCCGCGCACGCGTGCGGCCTGCAACCGTCCGCCGTGCTCGAGCGAACCGTAACGGCCCGCGCGATCGTTGGGAATGAAGCGGTACAGGCCGGCCTTGTTCCGGTCGTCCTCGGTCAGGTACACGATGCCGGTACGCGGGTCGATCGCGACCGCCTCGTGGCTGAAGCGGCCCAGGCCGACCAGCGGGCGGCCGCTGGTGCGCTCGGCATCCGCGTGCACTTCGAACACGTAGCCGTGCTTCTTGCCGGTGCTGCTGGCCTCGTCGGTTTTGATCTCCTCGCACGTGAGCCAGCTGCCCCACGGCGTCGGCCCGCCGGCGCAGTTGACGAGCGTACCGCCCAGACTGGCTTCCGAGCCGTGCCAGTCGCCGTTGCGGAACGTCATCGTGGTGGTGCCACCGCCCGCGCGCTGGCCGCCGCCGATGTCGCCGGTGTCGTACATGCCGGGTGCGCTGATCGGCGTGGCGCCGCCGCGTTCGTGGTTGCGGATGAGCACGAGTTCATGGCCGTGCCCGTGGCCACGCCCCTTGTCGTGGGGACGACGGCCCGGCCTGCGTACGGCCACCACGGCCATGCCGTCGTGGCGATCGGGAGTGGCCTGTCCGTCATCCATCGCGTCGCCGGACCAGCCGAAAGATCGGTAGCTGAAGCCGCGTGGCAACTGCAGCAGCGGCAGGCCGGTGGTCCGGTCGGTCACTGGGGCGAGTGGGCCGTAACGGCCCGGGATCGGGGCGAGGCGGGTCGGGTCGCCGGCAGCGAGGGCTTGACGCGTGTACAGCGCGCTGAGGCTGCCAATGGCACCCACCGCCATCGCGGCGGCGCTGCCCTTGAGGACCTGGCGGCGGGAGTGATCGAACGAGTCCATCTGATGCTCCTGCGGGGCTGGGGGAAGCCCGACCGTAGGAGCGCGCCATGGCCGGAATGTGACATTGCCGAGTCAGCGCGATGGTTCGTGACGCACAGTCGTTACCATGCGCGACGATGAAAGCGAAACTGATCGCTGTGGGCGAGCGCGCGCCGCGCTGGGTGGCCGAGGGTTTCGGCGAGTACCAGAAGCGCCTGTCGCACTGGCTGCCGCTGGAACTGGTAGAGATCGAGCCGGGGCTGCGAGGGAAGGGTCGCGATGCCACGCGCGCGACGGCGGATGAGGGCGCGCGCGTTCTGGCCGCGCTGCCGAAGGGCGCGCTGGTCGTCACGCTGGACGGGCGCGGGCGGCCGTGGTCGTCCGAACAACTCGCGCAACGGTTGGAACACTGGCGTGCGCAAGGGCGCGACCTGGCGTTCCTGATCGGCGGCCCGGAAGGGCATGCACCGGACGTGATGGCGCGCGGCGATGAATCGTGGTCGCTCGGGCCGTTGACGCTGCCACACATGCTGGTGCGGCTGGTGGCCGCCGAACAGCTGTACCGCGCCGCGGCGTTGCTGGCGAACCATCCGTATCACCGGGCGTGAGTGACGCCGTCGGCAGCCGGCCGACGGGGTTCGAACGCAAGGCAGCGACTGACCGCTCAGCTGGTCCGCGCAATGGCGTCCTCTTTCAAAAGAAGGGCCACCCCGGTTGCCCGGGGTGGCCTGGCCTGTAGCGTTGGAGCCGGTTACCAGCGGTAATTGACGCCGATCTGGCCGTTCACATCACGGTAGTCGTCTGCGCCGCTCTGCACTCCCAGCTGACCCCATCCCGCCCAGCCGCCGCCCAGTCGTGCCTGGACGCCAGCCTTAACTTCGTAGCGGTTCCGCGGCAGGTCCAGCTTCAGCGTGTTGCCGTCGAACGTCATCGCGTTCTGGTCGCTCTCGTGCCACCAGTTGACGGTGACGAACGGCTGCACGCGGTTACCACTGGCATCGGCGGAATGCCCGTAGAAGCGCGCGCCGACACGAGTGGTCAGGCCACCGGCCTGGTCCTCGCGCACCTTCGTGCCATTCGCTTCCACGTGATCGTCTGCCGAGTAGTCGGTGTAGATGGCCTGCACCTGCGGCTCCAGGTACAGGTTGACGTTGCCGCCTTCCGACAGTGCCAGGGCATAGCCGGCCTCCAGCGACGCGGCCCAGGTGCTGGCGTCGTAGGTTTCGTCGCGCAGGTAGTCGCCCATGACCCGGTGGTCGTAACGGCCGTACTGCAACCAACCGTCGACGTACACGCCGCCCGGCTCACCGGCATTGGCGAACCAGGTGCCATACACGCCGAGGTTGTAGCCCTTGACCTTGCCCTTGGACTGGTAGTCCGTGACGTTAGAGCCCGCGTGCGATTGGGCCTGGCCCGAGCCTCCCATCACACCGATGTGCCAGCGACCATGGTCGCCTCGCGTCAGTTCGCCGCCGATCTGCACCACGGAGGTGTCGGTTTCGGCATCCAGCTGGTCCATGCCACTGCGACCGTCCATCTGGTTGCGGACCACGCGCACCCAGCCGGCGGCACCGTCGTTGTCGCCGGCGAAGTTCGGCTCGCCCATGCGATCGTGCATGGAGTGCTGGAACATGCCGACGGCGGCGGCCTGGTTGGCGAGATAGGCGAGGGTCTCCGGACGGTAAACCGGCGTAGGGGAGGGGGCCGGGTCGGGGCGGCCGCCGTCGGAAGGAGCAGGCGTGGGATCGGGGGTGGGGTCTGGCGCGGTTGCAGCCGAGCGCAGGTACCAGTCGCCGTCATTCGGGTCGGAAATCCCGCCCCTGTGCAGCAGGTACTCGTACGAGCCAGCTACGGCGCGCCCATCCAGCTGGAACATGCCGTCGGACGTTCCGTCCACCTGCACGACCTGGATGCCATTGGTCGTCGCGGCACCTGCGCCGCCGACGTTGTTGACCAGCATGCGCGTGTTACCCGAAGTGTTGCCCGTCACCACGACCTTGTCCGCCCGCGACGTGTCGTTGCCCAGTGCGGCATTGAGCACGAGGGTGCCATCGGTGCCGGTGTAGTCACCGTTGATGGTGAGCGTCTTGAACCCATTGGCGACAGGTGCGCCGAAAGCAATCGTGCCGGCATTGTCGAGCGATGTAACGACGGAGGAAGCGGTCAGCGTCCATGCCGAGCCTGCCATCATGGTCAGGCTGCCGCCATTCCGGATTGCGCCGCTCAATGCGCTTCGATCTTCCATGGTGATGTTCAGTGCGCCGGCCTGTTCACCGATCGCATCACCGGTGATGCTCGCATTGCGCAGGACGAGGTCCATCGTCGCTCCCTGCTTCACGTAGGCGAGTTGGCCGGTATCGCTGTCGACCGTGACGTTGTCCGCGAGGGCGACGCGTGCGGAACCGGAATCGACATAGAGTGCCGCTTGCCGGGAAGTCAGGCGACCGCCCGAAATGACGGCCTCGGTGACGTCACCTGCCGCAGCGGCGTCCCGCATGAATCCGATTGCATGCACGCCTGCAACTTCGGTGCTGTCGAGAACCGCGCTGGCGCCGTTGGACATCACGATGCCGGTTGCTTCGGCGCTCGACAGCCTGGCACCGTCGGCCTGGAACCGGGTGCCAGCTCCCAGCACTTCGGTCGCGTTGGACATGGCGCCCTGCGCATTGACTTCAGTGCCTTGTCCCAGGGAAAGCAATGCACCATCGATCGCGACCGTGGCCGGGGCGAGGCTCCCTGTCGTCCGGACCGTTACGTTTTCGGTCCACAACGAAGTACCGGTGTCGGCTGCAACGAGGCCATATGCGCCGACGCCCGACGTATCCACCGAGGTGTCCTGCAATTGCACGCGTGCGCCTCGCGCCGCCAATGCACCGGTCGCCGTGTCTCCATACGTGGTGATGGACACGCCATTGGCGATGAGCTCGCTGCCAGCGCCTCTTGCAGCTACGCCCTCGCCTGATGTCGTGATCGTGGTGCCTTCCCCGAGTCGCACGGTCGCACCATCGTCCGCCCAGGCGCCTGCACTGCCGAATCCGGTGCCGATGATTTCGGTCTGGCTCGCGTTGACATAGCTGCCTTCGCCAATGGCCGAGATGCCTGCGTCGAACATGCCGTCCGCATGAAGGCGCGCGTTGTCCAGCCGGATCCGTCCACCTTCCGCGGCCGCCACGGTGCGGCTCGAATCCCCATGAACCGTGACCTCGACGTCGGTGGCTTCGATCTGGCTTCCATCGCCGATGGCAAACAAGCCCCAGTTATCGACCCCTTGCGCCGTGACGGAACTGCCAGTCAGTTCGACGTGGCCACCGGCCTCGGAGCGGACCACTTCGCTTCCGGCGCCATCTCCGGCGATCTGCTGGCCGATGGACTGCACGAGTCCATTCGCGCCCGAGGAGACGATGGCAGGTCCACCGTTCGCACCGGTGCGGATCGATCCACCCGTCATCAGTATCTGGCCGTCAGCCGCGACCACGCCGTTGGCGGAAGTGCCGGTGGCGATCACGTCGCTATCGGTCAGCGTGATATGCCCATCGGCCTCCGCCCACACGGCGGAGGCATCCGTGCCGCTCGCGCCGATCTGGGAGTTGGTCAGTGCGATGCTGCCGGCTCGCCCTGCGAAAACGGTAACGGCCGCGTCGCCACTGCTCGACGCAGTTACGCCGTCGCCATCGATGAGGCTGCCATCGTTTTGCACGCCGAGCGCAACGCCATCAGGAAATCCAACAGCGGTAGTGGCATAGCTTCCCACTGCGGTCTGCGAAGAGCCGTCGGTGACGATCAACTGCTGGGCATGAACCAGCGCCGGCGTGGCCATGGCCGTGGCCACGGAAAGTGCAAGTGGATGGAATCGGGGTTTGTTGTTGCTCATGAAGGATCTTCCTGGTGGTCGGACTGAGCGCCATCGCTCCCGATGGCGCTTGCTCGTTGGCCAATGCGGGCCGATGTCAGCCCAACGGGCTGACCCGCCAGTCTGTGAATCCACCAGGAAGGCTCGAATCGGAACTGTCCGAAACAGGCCGAGATTCATTCTTCCATCGCGACATTCCGGGTCGCGGACTTGCCCTGCCGAACAAAAAAACGGCCCGGAAATCCGGGCCGTTGGACAGACGCCAGTTTTTCAGTTCGACAGCTTGAACTCGATCGGCACGCGGCCCAGAGCTTGAACCGGCTGGCCGTTGCGCATGGCGGGCCGGAACTTCCAGCGCGTGAGCACCGTGCGGCGTGCGGACTGGTCTAGCAGGCGATGGCCGCTGCTGCGTACGACGCGTGCCTCAAGCGGCTGGCCGTCGATGTCGACGAGGATTTCCAGTTCGACCACGCCGCCGATGCCATCGCGGATGGCCTGGGCGGGATAGGGCGGTGGTGGAGCCAGCACGGCCTGCAACTGCGCACCGCCCGCCGGCGGGATCGGATCGAGAGAGGCGCCTGCGTCGGCGACGACTTCCGCGGGCTCGATGGCGATGTCGCCCGGCTGTGCGTCGACCACCGGTTCGACCGTCGGCGCGATCTGCGACAGCGGTGTCGGCAGGATGGGACGTGGTGTTGGACGCGGCTGCTGGACTATCTGCACCGGCTCGATCTTCGGCTCGGGCTTGTGGATGTCGACGATCTGTATCGCATCGTCCCGCTCGGGCCGCGTGGGCGGTGTGCGGCTTGCCAGCGGCACCAGCAACAGCAGTATCAGTCCGGCGTTGATGACGATCGTGCCCGCGTTGGCGGCGATGCGGTGGCCGTCGAGCGGTTCGCGACGGGCGTGGAGCGGTGCGAGAAATGTGCTCGCGTGTGCCATGGCGACCTCCTGTGGTGTGCCATGACGACGAACGTGCGGATGCGGCCGTCGGGGTTGAAGCTTTAAAACAAGGAAGGCCCGCCGAAGCGGGCCTTCTGTTGCCTAGTGCGTTGCCGTCAGTTCGGCTCCGGTCCGGTCTCCGGCTCGCGATCCATTCCGCCTTCGTCGGGGTTGGGCTTCTCGCGCCGCGGCGGGTAGTGCGCATCCTCGCGGTCGCGCGGCCGGGGTTCGGAATAGCCCGGGTTGTGGCCGGGGCGGGGATCGGGTGCGGGCGGAGCGGTCTTTCCGGAGCGGGTCATGTCAGTTTCCGAGTTCGAACACCACGTCCAGATTGACCGACAGGGTGTTTTCGCCCGGTGAGATCGGCGTGGACTCCATGCGGTCCATGGCCTTCATCGCCATCATCGGCATCGGGCGCGGCGGGGCGAAGCTGCCGCCTTCGCTGATGCTGACGATGCGGCGCACCTTCTTGCCCAGCGTCTTGGCGTACATCTCGGCGCGGGCCTGGGCCTTCTCGACCGCCGCGCGGCGCGCTTCGTCGTAGGCGGACTCCTTCTTCGCATCGTCCAGGTCGAAGGTCGGGCCGTTGATCTGGTTGGCGCCGGTGGCGACCAGGGCGTCCATGATCTTCCCGAGCTTGGCGATGTCGCGCACGACGATGTTGACGTTGTTGATCGCCTGGTAGCCGGTGATGGTGGGCGGCTGGTTCTCGGCGTACCTGTACTGCGGGTTGAGATTTACGCCACTGGTCTGCACGTCGCGCTCGGCAATGCCCGCGGCCTTGATCGCGGCGACCACCTTGGCCATCTGCTCGGCATTGGCGCGCATGGCGGCGTTGGCGTCCGCGGCCTGCGTGACCACGCCGGTCGAAAGCGTGGCGATGTCCGGCGCGCGGCGCGCCTCGGCCTGGGCCGACACGGACAGCAGCGTGCCATCGGTGGCGACGTAGGGCGTGGTCTGGGCGGAGGTCACGGCGGGCAGGGCTCCGAAGGCGAGGGCAGCGGCAAGGACCAGGGGACGCAGGGCGGGGCGAAACGACAGCTGGGGCATGTACGACTCCTTGTGGGTGAGAGGCCACCGACTCCGATGGACTCAGGGTCTTGGCGATCCGGTGAACGATTCGTGAGCCCGGTCGGGGTTACAGATGATGCCTGCTCTGGCCTCCAGTCAGCCCGGGTTATGCTTCGCCGATGCTGTATCTCGCCTCCAAATCCCCACGCCGTCACGAATTGCTGGGCCGCCTGCTGTCGGGTCGGCCCGGTGCCGAATTCGGCATCCTGGACATCGATATTCCCGAGCATCCGCAGCCCGGAGAGCCGCCCGAGCAGTACGTCCGCCGGGTCGCCCGCGAGAAGGCGGGCGCGGGTTTGCTGAAAGTGATGGGCAACCCCAGGGCGGTCGTGCTCGGCTCGGATACCGAGGTCGTGCTGGACGGCGAGGTCTTCGGCAAGCCGGCCGACGACGCCGATGCCGTGGCCATGCTGCGCCGCCTGTCCGGCCGGACGCACCAGGTCATTTCCGCGGTCTCGATGGTCTCGCCCTCACGGGAGCTGCAGGCCGTGTCGGTGTCGGAAGTGACCTTCGCCGAACTCACACCGGCGCTGATCGATGCCTATGTCGCCAGCGGCGAACCGCATGGCCGTGCCGGTGCGTACGCCATCCAGGGCCTGGCTGAAGCGTTCACCACGCGCCTGTCGGGGAGCTACTCGGGCGTGATGGGCCTGCCACTGTACGAGACCGCCACGCTGCTGCGGGAGTTTGGGCTGCTGAAGGATGGTTCTTCGACACAGACCAACGCGGGCGACCACGGATGAGGGCGGAGGATGTGATGGTGCAGGACCGCTCACTCGGCTCGGGAAACAACTTCATGGCTCACGCGATCGGCTTCCTCCGTGTCGATCTGCGCTCATCCGCGTCGAAAGCCCCTGTCTTCATCGGGGGCTGCGCACGATGAGCGAGGAGATCCTGGTCAACGTCACGCCGCGCGAAACGCGCGTGGCCGTGGTCGAGAACGGAATGCTGCAGGAGTTGCACATCGAGCGCGGCTGGCGTCGCGGCGTGGTGGGCAACATCTACAAGGGCAAGGTGCAGCGGGTGATGCCGGGCATGCAGGCGGCCTTCGTCGACATCGGACTGGAGCGCGCGGCGTTCCTGCACGCGGCCGACATCGTCAAGCCGGTGCCGGTCGCGGAAGGCGAGAACGCCGGCGAGGAAGCACCGCTGCCGCCCACGCCGACGCGGCCGATCGCCGAGCTGCTGCGCGAGGGTCAGGACATCATCGTGCAGGTGGTCAAGGACCCCATCGGCAGCAAGGGCGCGCGCCTGACCACGCAGCTGAGCATTCCATCGCGATACCTGGTGCTGCTGCCGCGCACGCGCGTGGTCGGCGTGTCGGCGCGCATCGAGGACGAAGCCGAGCGCGCACGCCTGAAGGCGCACATCGTGGCAACCGCACCGGCCGGCGAAAGCCACGGTTACATCGTGCGCACCAATGCCGAAGGCCAGCCTGAAGAACAGCTGGCCGAGGACGTGGCTTACCTGGGCCGCGTGTGGGGCCTGATCGAGGAGCGATCGCGCAACGCACGCGTCGGCGAACGCGTGTACGAAGACCTCAACCTGCCCATGCGCGCCGTACGCGACCTGATGCGCAAGGACGTGGAGAAGGTACGCGTGGATTCGCGCGAGACCTGCGAGCGCCTGCGTGTGTTCGCTGCGCAGTACATGCCGGGCCTCGACGAAAAGATCGAGCACTACACGGGCGCGCGCCCCATCTTCGACCTGTACGGCGTCGAGGATGAGATCCAGCGGGCGCTCGACAAGGAAGTGCCGCTCAAGTCCGGCGGCTACCTGGTCATCGACCAGACCGAAGCGATGACGACGGTGGACATCAACACCGGTTCGTTCCTGGGCCAGCGCAACCTCGAGGAAACGGTGTACCGCACCAACCTGGAGGCGGCGCAGTCGGTCGCGCGCCAGCTGCGCCTGCGCAACCTGGGCGGCATCATCATCATCGACTTCATCGACATGACCGATGCCGAGCACAAGCGCCAGGTGCTGCGGCAGCTGGAGAAGTCGCTCGCGCGCGACCACGCCAAGACCACGGTGTACGACTTCTCGCCGCTGGGCCTGGTGGAAATGACCCGCAAGCGCACCACCGAAAGCCTGGAGCGCCAGCTGTGCGAGCCATGCCACGAATGCGGCGGCCGCGGCACGCTGAAGACGCCCGAGACGGTCACCTACGAGATCTTCCGCGACATCGTCCGCCAGGTGCGCCAGTTCGATGCGCAGCGCCTGCTGGTGATCGCCTCGCCGAAAGTGGTGGCGCGCATCACCGACGAGGAGTCGGCGGCAGTGGCTGAACTGGAGGAATTCCTGGGCAAGTCGATCCGCTTCCAGCAGGACGACCAGTACGCGCAGGAGCAGTTCGATGTCGTGCTGCTCTGAACGAAACGCGAACGACGAACCAGCGGCATCTGGTGTGGTGGTAACGCGACGTTGTCGCCCTGCGCGGGAGAATGCGCAATCCCGGTGCACGGTGTCGGCGCGGTCGCGATGCGCCGCGATCGTGCATCACGCATCTCGTCACCTGACAGCGTTTTCGGACCAGCCGTACTGATATGCCCACGCCTCTGCGCCGCCGCCTGCGCATGGCCCGCCGCGGGGTGGGGTATACCGTTGCGCTCGCCTTGGTGCTGGTGGCGCTGGTGCTGGCGGTGGCCAGCCAGGTCCTGCCGCTGGCCGAGCGCAATCCGCAGCGCATCGCGGCATGGCTGAGCGAGCGCGCCGGCCGCCCGGTCAGTTTCGATCGCGTCGAAACGCAATGGACCCGCCGCGGCCCGCTGCTGCGGCTGGACAACCTGCGCGTGGGCGCAGGCGATCAGGCCTTCACGGTCGGCGACACCGAGATGCTGGTGTCGGTGTATGCGGGTCTGCTGCCCGGGCACGCATTCTCCGAACTGCGTTTGCGCGGCTTGGACCTGACGCTGGAACGTGCCGACGACGGTCGTTGGAAGGTGCGTGGATTGCCGGGGCAGGGCGAGCCTGCGCGCGATCCGTTCGCCGCGCTGGAAGGGCTTGGCGAACTGCAGGTCATCGACGGCAAGCTCGCGGTGATCGCGCCGCGCATGGGTATCGACGCGCGCATTCCGCGCATCAACCTGCGGCTGCGCGTGGATGGGCCCCGCGTGCGGGTGGGCGTGCGGGCCTGGCCGAACATGGGCGTGCCAGGCGCGCCGTCTTCGCCGCTGGACGCGGTACTCGACTTCGACCGCAAGCAGGGTGACGGACGCGCCTACGTCGGCGCGCGTCGCGCCGACCTGGCCGCGTGGGCGCCGACGCTGCAGGTGGCGGGCATCAGCGGCGAATCCGGCCACGGGCGTGCGGAAGCCTGGGCCGATCTCGACGGACATCGCATCACGCGTGTCATCGCCGACGTGGCGCTGGATCGCGTCGGCCTGCGCGGCGCCCCGCTGCAGGGCGGTGCGGTACCTCGCGTGGAATTCGCGCGCGTCGCGGCGCTGGCGCGTTGGCAGCTCACCGACGGCGGTTGGCGTGTGGATGCGCCGACGCTGCGGCTCGACAGCATCGGCCAGGCGCAGAAGCTCGATGGGCTGGCGGTGGCCGGCGGGCGTACCTTCGCGCTGCTCGCCGACCGCATCGACGCCGGCCCGCTGCTAGCCGCGGCCGCACTCAGCGATCGCCTCACGCCCGGCGTCCGCACCTGGCTGCAGAACACGCGTCCGCGCCTGTCGCTGCAACGCATCGAAGTCGCCGGCGTGCGCGGCGGTGCGATGCGTGCGCACGCGCGCATCTCGGCGTTCGGATTCGACGCAGTGGGCAACTCGCCGGGCATGAGCGGACTGGCCGGCGAGTTCGACGGCGACGCGGATGGTTTCAGCCTGAAACTCGACCCGCTTTCGCCGATGCGGTTCGACTGGCCGCGGGGCTTCGGCGTGGCCCACACCGTTTCGCTGCGCGGCATGGTCGCCGGCTGGCGCGAAGGCGCGGGCTGGCGCATCGGTACACCGGCATTGCAGGTGCGTGGCGAAGGCTTCGGCGTCGACGCGCGCGGCGGGCTGTGGTGGCAGGGCGATGGTTCGCGGCCGTGGATCGATATCGCGGCCGACATCGACGAGGCTCGCGTGCCGGCGGCCAAGGGTTTCTGGATCCGCCATCGGATGCCGCAACGCGTCGTGCAATGGCTGGATGCGGCGCTGGTGGACGGCTACGTGCGCAACGGTCGCGCGGTGGTCTCCGGTGATCTGGACGACTGGCCCTTCCGTGACCGCAACGGCCTGTTCGAAGCGCGCGCGCAACTGCAGGACACGGTGATCAAGTTCCAGCCGGACTGGCCCGCGGTCGAAGGGCTCAACGCCGACGTCGCGTTCATCGCGGATGGCTTTACCGTCGCTGGCAAGGGCCGTCTGCACGGCGTCGAGATTCCGCAGATCCGCGCCGGCATCGACCATTACCGCGATGGCGCGCTGACGGTGCAGGCGCAGGGCGCCGCCGATGCCGCGCAACTGCTGCGGCTACTGCGCGAGAGTCCGCTGCAGAAGGAACACGCGGATACGCTGAAGAACGTGGTCGCCAGCGGACCTGCCGGCGTCACGTTCGACATGAACATGCCGCTGCGGCCCGGGTCCGTCACCGCCATCGGCGGAACGGTCGAACTGAAGGACGCCAAGCTGGCCGATCCGCGCTGGAAGCTCTCGTTCGATCAGGTCAACGGCCGTGCCGAATACGCGCGCGGCGGCTTCCGCGCCGAGGGATTGAAGGTGCGCCACGAAGGCCAGCCCGGCTCGCTGTCGCTGCGCGCAGGCGCCGACTTCGTGCGCAATCGCGATCACGTGTTCGAGGGCGGGCTCGACGTGCAGATGGACGCGGCCGCCCTGCTCGATCGCGCGCCGGAAATGGCGTGGCTGAAGCCGCACGTAACCGGGCGTTCCGCGTGGACCATCGGCATCGCCATCCCGAAGACAGCGCAGGGCCAGCCCGCGACGACGCTGCTGCAGTTGCAGAGCAACCTCGTCGGCACTGCGCTCACGCTGCCTGCGCCGTTGCGCAAGGACGCGGACCACGCGCTCGCCGCCAGCGTGGAGACGCCATTGCCGATGGGCAGCGGCGACGTGCGCGTGAACCTGGGCAACGTGATCGCGGTGCGCGCACGCACCCAGAGCGATTCGACCGGCGCGAGCCGCACCGGCGTGCGACTGGTGCTGGGCAGCAGTCGCGTAGATGACGTGCCGCCCGCGCGAGGATTGATTGCCACCGGGCGTGCCGCCGATCTCGATGCGATCGATTGGATCGCGCTGCTGCAGGGCGGTGGCAGTGGCGGCGGCCTGCCGCTGCAGCGCATCGACGTGACCGCGCAGCGTTTGAACCTGCTCGGCGGCGTGTTCCCGGAAACACATTTGGTGGTCGTGCCTGCGGCGCAGGGCGCGACGGCGGTGCAGGCCGAAGGCGCTGCGCTCCAGGGCGCGCTGCTGATTCCGTCCGCGCAGAACGCGACGATTGCGGGCCGGTTCGAGCGGCTGTACTGGCGAGCGCCCAGGCGAGCAGCTGGCACGCCGGCCGATGCCGCAGCGTCCGCGCCGACGCAGGACCCGTTCAATCCCGCCGGCATCCCGCCGCTGACCATCGACATCGCCGACCTGCGCGTATCCGACGCGCACCTGGGCGAAGCGAAATTGCGCACCCGGCCGACCGCCACCGGCATGCGCATCGAGCAGATACAGACGCGCGGCGACGAGCAGCGCATCGACGTCAGCGGCGACTGGGATGGGCGCGGCGCGAGCGCGCGCACACGACTGGACGTGCGGATCGGCAGCGAAGACCTGGGCGAGCTGCTGGCGGGCTTCGGCATGGGCCGGCAGCTCGCGGGCGGGACCGGCAGCATGCATTTCGCTGCGGGCTGGGCCGGGAGCCCGGCCGCCTTCAACCTGGCCACGCTCGACGGCACGCTGGAGGCGGACATCCGCGATGGCCGCCTGCTGGAAGTGGAGCCCGGTGCCGGCCGCGTGCTTGGCCTGCTCAGCCTGGCCCAGCTGCCACGCCGGCTGATGCTCGATTTCCGTGATTTCTTCTACAAGGGTTTCGCCTTCAACCAGGCGGGCGGCAAGGTGCGCTTCGCCGACGGTACCGCGCGCAGCGACGACCTGGTGATCGACGGCCCGGCCGCGTCCATCGGCATCCGCGGCAGCGCGAACCTGCGCGTCCAGACCTTCGACCAGACCATTGAAGTGCGCCCCAAGGCCGGCAACTTGCTGACCGTGGCCGGCGCGATCGCCGCCGGGCCGGTCGGCGCGGCCATCGGCGCCGCGGCGAATGCGGTGCTGCAGCGTCCACTGGGGCAGATCACCTCGCGCACCTACCGCGTCACCGGGCCCTGGAAGGAGCCCAAGGTCGAGGTGGTCGGCAGCGAGCAGGGGCGGGCCGAGGCTGAAGCGGAGCCCCCCTCGGGCTGAATCGTGCCTTGGCCGGGGCCGGACCGCGCGTGAAGGCCGTTGGATTCGCCGGTTGTGCCACCATCTGTCCTTTGGGCGGTTTTCCGCCGTCTCCCTCATTCCCGCAGCGCAGGCCTGCTCCGAACAGCAGGCGGTCGCCGCATCCGGAATGCACTCACCGTCGAGAGCACCGCATGACCCTTCCCCTCCAGATCGCCGAAACCCGCCTGCTGCTGCCTGCCGGCCTGGACACGGGCGGCCTCGAACGCACGTTCGGCACGCTGCTGGGCCCGGGCGTCGACTTCGGCGACCTGTATTTCCAGCATTCGCGCCGCGAGAGCTGGACCGTGGAGGACGGCATCGTCAAGGACGGCGCGCACTCGATCGAGCAGGGCGTCGGCGTGCGCGCGATCAGCGGCGAGAAGACCGGCTTTTCGTATTCGGACGAGATCAACACGCAGGCGCTGCTGGCGGCCGCGAAGTCGGCGCGCGCCATCGCCCGCGACGGCTCGGTGCAGGCGCCGCATTCGCTGGTGCGCGGCGGTGGCCGCGAGCTCTACGTCGCCGAAGACCCCATCGACGGTTACGCGAACGAAGCCAAGGTCGAGGCCTTGCGCCGCGTCGACAAGCTGCTGCGAGCGGCCGATCCGCGCGTGCAGCAGGTGATGGTGAGCCTGTCCGGCGGCGTCGATACCGTGCTGATCGCGCGCAGCGACGGCGTGCTGGCTGCGGACGTGCGCCCGCTGGTGCGACTGAACGTGCAGGTGATCGTCGAACAGAACGGCCGACGCGAAAGCGGCTATGCCGGCGGCGGCGGACGTTACAGCTATGCGGAACTGCTTGATGGCGACAAGCCCGAAAAGCTCGCGCGCGAGGCGCTGCGTCAGGCGCTGGTGAACCTGGAGGCCATCGATGCGCCGGCCGGCGTGATGCCGGTGGTGCTGGGCGCGGGCTGGCCGGGCGTGCTGCTGCACGAGGCGGTCGGCCACGGGCTGGAGGGCGACTTCAACCGCAAGGGCACGTCCACCTACGCCGGCCGCATGGGCCAGCGCGTGGCCGCGTCGGGCGTGACCATCGTCGACGACGGCACGCTGGCCGGGCGCCGCGGCTCGCTCAACATCGACGACGAGGGCACGCCGACCAACTGCACCACCCTGATCGAGGACGGCGTGCTGGTGGGCTACATGCAGGACACGCTCAACGCGCGCCTGATGGGCATGGCGCCGACCGGCAACGGCCGTCGCGAATCGTTCGCGCACCTGCCGATGCCGCGCATGACCAACACCTACATGCTGGCCGGCCAGCACGATCCCGAAGAGATGATCCGCTCGGTGAAGAAGGGCCTGTACGCCGTGAACTTCGGCGGTGGGCAGGTGGACATCACCAGCGGCAAGTACGTGTTCTCGGCAACCGAGGCGTACCTGATCGAGGACGGCAGGATCACCGCGCCGGTGAAGGGCGCCACGCTGATCGGCAACGGTCCCGAAACCATGCAGCGCGTGAAGATGATCGGCCACGACCTCGAACTGGACGAAGGCGTCGGCGTGTGCGGCAAGGACGGACAGAGCGTGCCCGTCGGCGTGGGCCAGCCTTCGCTGCTGATCGACCAGCTGACGGTGGGCGGTACGCAGGCGTGAAGCCCATGGTTTTTCCCTTCTCCCTGCGGGAGAAGAGCCTATCCCGTACTCGATACGAGATGCCCGTAGGGCGGATGAGGGCGAACGGAGCGGAACGGGAAGCCCGCGCGGTGCTTCAATGCGCCAATCGCGCGGATGTGTCGGTTTCTCCGATCCTCACCCCAACCCCTCTCCCGGAGGGAGAGGGGCTAGCGTTCGTCGGTGTCGTCGATGTCGACCGCATCGGCATCGACGTCCGACGCCGCACCGCCCAGGATCAGCTCGCGCAGTTCGCGGTAAAGCTCGCGGAACGCGCGCGGCGGCTTGTTCTTGTGGCGCTCGTCCAGCGCGTTGCGCACCAGCGCGCGCAGGTGCTGCCGGTCCGCGGTGGGGTGTTCGTCGAGCAGCTGGGCCAGCGCCGCGTCGCCGTCGTCGAGCAGGCGCTCGCGCCAGGCCTCGACGCGATGCATGGCCGCAACCTCGCGCCGCGCGGTCTCGCCATGTTCGTCCAGAGCATCGCGGATGGCCTCGAGCACCTCGTCGTCCTCGCGGCGCATCTGCTTGGCCAGGTACGCCAGCTGGCGCTTGTGCGCGATGTGCGCGGTGATGCGCTTGCAGTCGCGGATGTGCGGCAGCAGCGAGTCGGGCACGGGCAGCTTGGCCAGCTGGGCTTCGCTCAACGACACCAGCTTCTCGCCCAGCGCGAGCACTTCCAGCGCCTCGCGCCGGTTCTGGCTGCGGCTGGGGCTGAGAAATTCGCCGGATTCCGGATCCCTGCCTCGCATGGGGCACCTGCACAAAATGACATCGGACGCGGATTTTCGCGGATGTGCGCCGATAAAGCACTCACACGGGCTTTATCCGCCGCCAGCCGCCTCCGTTCGCGCCCGCAAAACCCGACAAGGACACCCGCTTGAGCCAGATCGCCGCCCAGAACCTGCCCGCCTACGCCGCCTCGCTCGGCGACAGCCACGCGCGCCTGGATGCGCTGTCGGAGCTGTCGCAGCGCCTGCTCGACCGCGCCCGCGCGTGCGGCGCCACGCAGGCGGAAGTGTCGTGCTCGGAGGAATCCGGCCTGAGCGTCAACGTGCGCATGGGCGAGGTGGAAACCGTCGAGTCCACGCGCGACCGCGGCATTTCCGTCACGGTGTATTTCGGCAAGCGCAAGGGCAGCGCCAGCACGGCCGACCTGCGCGAGGAAAGCCTCGATTCCACCGTCGAGCAGGCCTGCGCCATCGCGCGCCATACCGAAGACGACGATGCGGCGGGGCTGGCCGACAAGGAGCTGATGGCCACCGACCTGCGCGAGTTCGACTCGTGGCATCCGTGGATGATCGACGCCGACCGCGCCATCGACCTGGCGCTGGCCAGCGAGCAGGCCGGCCGCGATTCCGATCCCCGCATCGAGAACTCCGACGGTGCCTCGGTCGGTACCGGCGAGAGCATCAGCGTGTACGCCAACTCGCATGGCTTCATCGGGCGCGAGCGCAGCACGCAGCACAGCCTGAGCTGCGCACTGATCGCCGGGCGCGGCGACGCCATGCAGCGCGATGGGTGGTACACGATCGGCCTGTCGGCGGACGATCTGGAATCGGCCGCGACGGTCGGCCGCAAGGCCGCGGAACGTGCCGCATCGCGACTGGAGCCGCGCCAGATCGCCACGGGCGAGTACCCGGTCCTGTTCGCCGCGGAGATGGCGCGCTCGCTCATCGGGCACCTGCTGGGTGCCGCATCCGGCGGTGCGCTGTACCGCCGCGCTTCGTTCCTGGTGGATGCGGCCGGCAAGCAGCTGTTCCCGTCATGGTTCGCGGTGGACGAGCTGCCGTTCCTGCCGCGCGGTTTCCGTTCGGCCTCGTTCGACGCCGAAGGCGTGGCCACGCGCGAAGCGCCGCTGGTGAAGGGCGGCGTGCTGCAGCGCTACATCCTGGGCAGCTATTCGGCGCGCAAGCTGGGCCTGCAGACCACCGCCAATGCCGGCGGCGTGCACAACCTGCAGGTCGAGGCCAACGCGGGCGATTTCGAATCGATGCTGCGTGGGATGGGCCGCGGCCTGCTGGTGACCGAGCTGATGGGGCAGGGCGTCAACAACGTCACCGGCGATTACTCGCGCGGCGCGGCCGGCTTCTGGGTCGAGGACGGCCAACTACAGTATCCCGTCGACGGCATCACCATCGCGGGCAACCTGAAGTCGATGTTCTCTGCCATCGAAGCCGTCGGGAGCGATGTCGATCCGCGCTCGCACGTGCGTACCGGCTCGATCCTCGTCGGACGGATGACCGTGGCCGGCGACACCGCCGGCGAGTAGTCCGCGCGGGGCGCCTGCTTGACCTGTCATGCCCTCGGGCGGAAAGTGATCCCGTCCATTCAGGAGTGAAGTGGTCATGAGCGAGAACCCCGTCGATCCGAACCCCGCTTCGCCACCGCCGCCGCCGTCGGGCGGCCATCATCCCAGCGGCATCGAGAGCGAGCAGCGCCAGTGGGCGATGTTCGCGCACCTGTCGGCGATCGCCGGCGCAATCCTCACGTCCGGTGTGGGCGGCTGGGGCACCTTCCTCGGCCCGCTGATCATCTGGCTGGTCAAGAAGGACACCATGCCCTTCGTCGACGATCAGGCGAAGGAAGCGCTGAACTTCAACATCACCGTGGCGATCGTGTTCTTCGCGCTGTGGGTGCTGGTGTTCGTCACGTTGGGTATCGGCCTGGTGATCGCGATCCCGGCCTGGTTCGTCATCGGCATCGCGTGGCTGGTGTTCACCATCATCGCCGCGATCAAGGCCAACGACGGCGTCGCGTACCGCTATCCGTTCTCGTTGCGGCTGGTGAAGTAAACCGATCCAACCGTCCTTGGCAGACGCCCGCTTCAGCGAAGCGGGCGTTTTGTTTTGCGATCCCCAGTCATTCCGGCGAGGCCGGGCGCGCCTTTATTTCGGCGGTCCCGTCATTCCAGCGAAAGCTGGAATCCATTTCCTGCCGTCGGCTGACAGCCCTGAGCAAAAGCTTCCGCTCGCAAGCGAGCGGGTTACTTTTGTCTTGGCAAAAGTAACCAAAACCGTTCGCTCCTGACACTCGCCGCCGCTGCGCGGCGGTCCCCTGCGCTCCTCGCCAAAGAGGGGTCGTCGCCAAAAACTCGCTGCGCTACGCTCCGCTCAAACAGTTGGCGACTCTTCGCCCCCTCTTTGACTCCGGTGCTCGGCTCGCTTTAAGTCGCAGGTCAAGACAAAAACAACAACACCAGCAACGGCCAAACCGAAGCAGAGCTTCCGGATTTGCCTCGCGAAGAAGATGAGCGGAAACCTTGGGCGTCCGAAATCCAGTTCAGCGATCCCGCTCGATCGCCATGCGACCCAATTCGGCCAGTCCATTTGCACGTTCGCCGAACGGCGCAAGTGCGTCGTCCATCGCCGCACGCAGTTCCTGCAGACGTGCGCGCGAGGCGTCCAGGCCGATGAGGGCGGGGAACGTCGCCTTGTCCTGCGCGACGTCCTTGCCGGCCGTCTTGCCCAGCGTCGCGCTGTCGCCCTCGATGTCGAGGATGTCGTCGCGCACCTGGAAGGCCAAGCCGAGGGCGGCGGCGTACCGGTCCAGTCGCTGCAGCTCGTCGGGCGAGGCATCGCCGCACAGCGCGCCCATGCGCACCGCCGCGCGGATCAGCGCACCGGTCTTGAGCGAATGCAGGCGCTCGAGCTGCACCACCGACAGGGCGGTGCCGTTGCCTGTGGCGTCCAGGTCCAGCGCCTGTCCGCCGCACATGCCCGCCGCACCCGCCGCCGACGCCAGAGTGCGCAGCAGTTCCACGCGGATGGCGTCGGCCACCGGCGTGTCGGCCAGCACTTCGAACGCCAGGGATTGCAGCGCGTCGCCGGCCAGCACTGCGGTGGCCTCGTCGAAGGCGACGTGCACCGTCGGCTGGCCGCGTCGCAATGCGTCGTCGTCCATCGCCGGCAGATCGTCGTGTACCAGCGAGTAGGCGTGGATCAGTTCGACCGCGACCGCCGGTGCGTCCAGGGCCGCGGGGTCCGCACCGAATGCGGCGCCGGCAGTATGCACCAGCAGCGGGCGCATGCGCTTGCCGCCCAGCAGCACGGCGTGCCGCATCGCCGCGTGCAGTCGCCGGGGCGATTGGTCCGCGTCGGGCAGGGCTCGTTGCAGTGCCGCGTCGGCGCGTTCGCGCCAGCGGGGCAGATCAGACATCGCCGCCGTTCTGCGGCGCGGCGAACGGCTCGGCGGTGGCCGGATTCTGCGGATCGCTGAGCAGGCGCACGCGCAGTTCGGCCTCTTCCAGCGCCGCCTGGCAGCGACGGTACAGGCCGACGCCGCGTTCGTACGCGGCCAGCGAGTCTTCCAGGCTCATCTCGCCGTGTTCCATCTTCTCGACCAGCTCCTCGAGCGCGTCCAGCGAGCGTTCGAAATCGCTGACCGGCGATGCGACCGGCGCGTCTTCGTTGGGGGTTTTGCGAGACATTGGCGAAGTGTGCGGCCCGCCCGTGGCACGGTCAATTGCGCGCCGTGGCGAAGCTCAAGGACGCCAGTGCAGGCGGGCACCCCGCTGGCGCAGCCAGGCATCGAAGCCGGCGGAATGGATCAGGTCGCCGGCGGCCAGCAGATGTCCCTCCGCGTCCGACAGCAGCGGCAGGCGGGCGCGCTCCCACGGGGGCACGCCCAGGTCCTGGAGCACGTGCTTGAGCGCGTGCGAATGGGATCGACCCGGCAGGCTGATGCGTTCGCCCCCCTGTCGGGCATGGACGTTGAGCGGCGTGTCGAACGCGGGCGCGCCCTGCAGTTCGAGCGTGCCGCCGCCCGGCAGCGACAGCGGCGCAGTGCCGTCCCATTGCACGCGCCAGTCGGGCGGCAGATCCGTCACGACAGGTGCCGCGTGCAGCACGTCGCGCCACGCGGTCACCGCCGCGCCGTGCCAGCAGAACGTCGCTTGTGCGTCGGGCCGCGCCGCGAGCAGTTCATCCTCGATGCGATCCACACCGTGCCCCGGCAACGGTGGAAGTTCCAGCGTCGCGATCCAGCGCCGCAGCACGCGCGCGCGCCGGATTTCAGGCAGCGCGAGCAACCGCGTCCGCGAGATGCAGTGCGGGTCGGCGGTGGCGACGCCGGCCAGGTCCAGCGCATCGGAGCTGTCCAGCGCAGCGACGGCATCCGCGCAGAGCGCAGCAGAACGGGCCAGCACCGCGTCGGCGTGCGGCCAGCGTTGCCGCAGCAGCGGCATCACGTACCGGCGCAGGTAATTGCGATCGAAACGGGCATCGGCGTTGCTCGGGTCCTCGATCCACTTCAGCCCATGCGCCTGCGCGTACGCGAGCAGTTCGTCACGACCGTGCGCGAGCAGCGGACGCCACAGGTGTCCCGGACCGAACGGGCGCCAGCGACGCATCGCCGCCAGTCCTTCCGGTCCGGAGGCTCGCAGCGCACGCAGCAGGAAGGTCTCCGCCTGATCGTCGCGATGATGGGCCAGGACCAGCACCTCGCCCGGCGCGAGCGAGTTCGCAAACGCCGCGTGGCGAGCCGCGCGCGCGGCGGCCTCCAGTCCTTCGCCGGCATCGATTACTTCGACGCGCACCACGCGCAGCGGCACCTGCAGCGATGCGCAGATCCGTTCGCAATGCCGGGCCCACTCGTCGGCGTCGGCCTGGAGTCCGTGATGCACGTGCAGGGCACGCAATGCCGTCCCATTCGGATGCGATGCCAGCAGGTGCAGCAGCGCGGTGGAGTCCAGACCACCGCTGAACCCTACGCACAAGGGCGCCAAAGGCCCGTCATGGAGGGCCTGAGCAAGCGGAAGGGCGGGTGAACGGGACATCCGGAGATGGTGCCACGGACGTGGAATGCAGCAACCCATCGATGGGGCTGTGCTGCGGTCCGCATGGACGCACCATGGTTGGCATCCCCTCTGCTGGAGTCCTCGCCGTGCCCCGCCTGTTCGAGCCTTTCGCGCAACGCTCGCTGACCCTGCGCAACCGCCTGGTCGTCGCGCCGATGTGCCAGTACTCGGCGGTCGACGGCGTGCCCAACGACTGGCATCTGGTCCACCTGGGCAGCCGCGCCGTCGGTGGCGCGGGCGCGCTCATCGCCGAGGCCAGCGCCATCTCGGCCGAAGGGCGCATCTCGCCGGCCGACACCGGCCTGTGGAACGACCGCCAGGCCGAAGCCTGGTCGCGCATCGTGCGCTTCGTACGTGCGCAGGGCGCGGTGCCGGGCATCCAGTTGTCGCACGCCGGGCGCAAGGCCAGCGTCGCACCGCCGTGGCTGGGCGGCATCGCCGTCACACCGGAACATGGCGGATGGACGCCGGTGGCACCTTCTGCAGTCGTCTTCAGCGAGACCTCGCCGGTTCCGCGTGCGCTGGACGAGTGCGAATTGCGCAACGTGGTGGACGATTTCGCATGCGCAGCGTGGCGCGCGCAGGCCGCGGGTTTCCAGCTGGTGGAGCTGCACGCCGCGCACGGCTATCTGCTGCACCAGTTCCTATCGCCGCTGTCGAACCATCGCACCGACGCATACGGCGGATCCTTCGAAAACCGCATCCGGCTGCTGCTGGAAGTGATCGAAGCCGTGCGCAAGGTGTGGCCTGAACGGCTGCCGCTATGGCTGCGCATCTCCGCCACCGACTGGGCCGATGGCGGTTGGGACGTCGAGCAGAGCGTCGAGCTGGCGCGCATTGTCAGGGATCGCGGCATCGACCTGATCGACGTGTCCAGCGGCGGACTGGTGCCCAGCACGAAGATCCCGCTGGCGCCGGGTTACCAGGTGCCGTTCGCCGCGCGCATCCGCGAAGAGGCGGGTGTCGCGACGGGGGCGGTTGGCCTGATCACGAAGCCGGAACAGGCCGAAACGATCGTGGGGAACGGCGACGCCGACGTGGTGCTGTTCGCACGGGAACTGCTGCGCGATCCCTACCTGCCACGCCGTGCCGCGAAGGAGCTGTCAGGCGAATTGCATGCACCGGAGCAGTATTTGCGAGCCTGGTGAGGCCTGCTCAGGCTGGCAACAGCATGAGTCCGGGTAAGCGAAGCACATTCGGGTTCGTTGCTGTGAGCAAGCCCCCGGTGCGGCCTGCGGCGTTACCCGGGCTACGTCGCTACAGCGGCTGGCGAGGGGGACGAGCCGCGAACTTCGCCTTCGGATCGCGAGCGACGAGCCGCAGCGATTGCAGGAAAGGCTCGATATGCTTGAGGTAAACGTTCGGCCCCGTCGCGTTGCAGATCCCCACGTTGCTATCGTCTTTGCGCAGAAAGACAACATAGTAGGCGCCGGCGACGAGGGGAATCCCGCAGTCGCCGCCGCCGTAGCCCGACGCGAGCGTCGGCACAGCGTTCAGCGATCCCTTGAACGACTCGATCTGAGTGAAGCGCGCGACCTGTTTCGATACGCAGCGTGGACCGATGGAGCAGGTTGCGCGCGAAAACCCGTCCTCGGTCCGCCAGCCAACGGATTCGATGCGCACCAGTGCGACACGGGTCGCTTCCTGCCACCAGTACTCGGTGCTGGCCGGGCAAGTACAGGCCGCCGCGATGCCCGGCAGCAGTCCGGCGAGGCAGGCCGCAATCGAAAACAGCCTGCGTCTTCGCATCACGCCGCTTCGTACGCCCCATAGCTGCGCAGTCGCTGGTAGCGACGTTCGAGCAGATCCTCGACGGGCAACTGGCCGAGTGCGTCCAGCTCGTTGAGCAGCACGGCCTTCAGGCGCGTGGCCATCTGCTTGGGATTGCGGTGCGCGCCGCCGATGGGCTCACGGACGATCTTGTCGATCAGGCCCAGGCCCAGCAGGCGCTTGGCGGTCAGGCCCAGCTGCTCGGCGGCGTCCTTGGCCTTGGCGGCGTCCTTCCACAGGATGGACGCGCAGCCTTCAGGCGAGATCACCGAATAGGTGCTGTATTCGAGCATCAGCGTGCGGTCGCCGACGCCGATGGCGAGCGCGCCGCCCGAGCCGCCTTCGCCGATCACGGTGCAGATCACCGGGACCTTCAGCTCGCTCATCTCCAGCAGGTTGCGGGCGATGGCCTCGGACTGGCCGCGCTCTTCGGCACCGACGCCCGGATAGGCACCCGGCGTGTCGATGAAAGTCAGCAGCGGCAGGCGGAAGCGCTCGGCCAGCTTCATCAGGCGCAGCGCCTTGCGGTAGCCCTCCGGACGCGGCATGCCGAAGTTGCGCTTGATCTTGCTCTTGGTGTCGCGGCCCTTCTGGTGGCCGATGATCACCACGCTGCGGCCGTTGATGCGGCCCAGGCCGCCGACGATGGCGGCGTCGTCCGCGTAGGCGCGGTCGCCGGCGAGCTCCTGGAACTCGTCGCACATCACGCGGATGTAGTCGTTGGTGTACGGCCGCGCCGGGTGGCGGGCCAGCTGCGAGACCTGCCACGGGGTCAGGTCGCGGAAGATCTGGGCGGTGCGGATCCGCAGCTTGTCCTGCAGGGCATGCACTTCGGCATCCACGTCAACCGCCGGGCCGTTGCTGGCATGGCGCAGCTCCTGGATCTTGGCTTCCAGGTCGGCGATGGGCTGCTCGAAGTCGAGGTAATTCGGGTTCATGCGTGGGCCAGTGGCCGGAAAGGGCGACAGTCTAGCCGAGGGCGAGTGACCGTACCGAGAGGTGTGTTTGGGGTATGGAACGGCGGGCGCGCGTCGTGCCGGCCCGGTACGACGACGACGATCGGGGCAGCCCAGCGGACTGAAAACGACTTCATGGCGGCCCGGCGTCCCGGATGCCCGCACGCGTGCTTGAATCCGGGCTCTCGTCGATCGGGGAGTCGTGCATGAAGGCAATCGGCTGGGCCTTGTGGATCGCGCTTGCGTACGCGGTAGCGTCGCCGGCAGGCGCAGCCGGCTGGCGGCACCTCGGCGATGCCGGGCGAATCGAACGCCTGGACGATGGTGTCGTGGTTTCCAGCGGCCAGGCGAAGCTGCGGGTTAGCGTGCAGGGCGATGGCGTGTTCCGCGTGCGCCTGGCACCGGAAGGGCGCTTCAGTGCGGACGCCTCCTGGGCCGTGGTCGAGCCGGCTGCGCCGGCAACGGTTGCCATCGAAGACGGCCGCGACGCGGTGCGGGTCACCGCGGGCGACACGGTGGCAGTGGTGCACAAGCGGCCGCTGCGGGTGAGCTTCGCCGATCGCGCGGGTCGCACACTGCTCGCCGATGATCCGTCGTTGCCGATGGCGTGGATGCCCACCGCGCACGGCATGCGCGTCCGCGCATGGAAGTCCATGCCGGCCGACGAGCACTACTACGGGCTGGGCGACAAGGCCGGACCGATGGATCGTCGCGGCCGCGCCTTCACGATGTGGAACACCGATGCGTACTCGTGGCAGGGCCACAGCGATCCGCTCTACAAGTCCATTCCCTTCTTCATCGGGGTGCGTGCGGGCAACGCGTACGGGCTGTTCTTCGACAACACCCATCGCAGCAGCTTCGACTTCGGCAAGGAGTCCGAGGAGTACTTCAGCTTCGGCGCGGAAGGCGGAGAGCTGGATTACTACTTCATCGCGGGTCCGCAGCCGGCGCAGGTGCTGGAGCGCTACACACGCCTGACCGGCCGTACGCCGCTGCCGCCGCTGTGGTCGCTGGGCTTCCAGCAGTCGCGGTACAGCTACAACCCCGAGGCGAAGGTGCGCGAGATCGCCTCGATGCTGCGCAGTCATCGCATCCCGGCCGATGCGATCTACCTGGACATCGACTACCAGCAGGGCTACGCGCCTTTCACGGTGGATCGCGCTCAGTTCCCCGACTTCGAACAGATGATCGACGACCTGCGCGAGCAGGGACTGCGCACGGTGCTGATCACCGACCTGCACATCAAGCACGCGCCCGGTACCGGCTACGCCGCGTTCGACTCGGGCATGCGCGACGACGTCTTCATCCGTAACCCGGACGGCTCGCTGTACATCGGCGAGGTCTGGCCGGGCGATGCGGTGTTCCCGGACTTCACGCTGTCCCGCGTGCGCGACTGGTGGGGCGGGCTGTATCGCGACTTCGCCTCGATGGGCGCCGCCGGCTACTGGAACGACATGAACGAGCCGTCGGTGTTCAAGGTGCCGGGCAACACCATGTCGCCGGATGCGGTGCATCGCATGGACGACGGCACCGCACGCGATCACCGTGCGATCCACAACGTGTACGGCATGCTCAATGCGCGCGCGACGTACGAAGGGTTGCTGAAGCTGCAGCCGGCGCAGCGGCCGTTCGTGCTCACGCGCGCGGCCTACGCGGGCACGCAACGCTACGCGGCCACGTGGACCGGCGACAACACGGCCAGCTGGCATCACCTCGCGCAGAGCACGCCGAACCTGCTGAGCCTGGGGCTGTCCGGCATGGCGCTGGCTGGCGACGACGTCGGCGGTTTCATCGGTTCGCCTCCAGCGGACCTGTTGACGCGATGGTTCCAGCTGGGCGCGTTCAACCCCGTATTTCGCAACCACGCGGCCACCGACACGCGGCCGCACGAGGCCTGGGTCGACGGTCCGCAGCATGAAGCGCTGCGTCGTGAGGCGATCGAGCTGCGCTACCGACTGCTGCCGTACCTGTACACCGCGGCGGAGGAGAACGCGCGCAACGGCCTGCCGATCATGCGTCCGGTGTTCCTGCAGTATCCGCAGGCGGAATCGTTCTACGGGAACGATCGCGACTTCCTGTTCGGTGCGGACCTGTTCGTCGCGCCGGTCGTGGACGAACGTATGGATGCGCATGCCGTGACGTTGCCGCCGGGCGCGTGGTACGAGTTCGGAACGTCGCGCCGGCACGTGGCGACCAAGGAGCCGATGAAGCTCGATCCGCGGCCGCAGTCCACGCCGGTGTATGCGCGGGCCGGCGCGATCGTGCCCATGCAGCCGCTGGTGCAGCACACCGGCGAAGTGCCGGTGGGGCCGCTGGAGCTGCAGGTGTACCTGCCGGACGCTGGAAGCGATGGCTGCCGCGGTTCGCTGTACCAGGATGATGGCGAGAGCTTCGGGTATCGCGACGGCAAGTTCCTCCGCGTGGCATACGCGTGCGAAGTCGGCGGCTCAATTGCTTCGGTCTCGTCGCGCGTCGAACACGATGGGTTCGTGCCGTGGTGGAACTCGGTCCAGGTGACTGTGTTCGGCGTGCCGCAACGGCCGTCGTCGGTGCTGGTGGATGGCAAGCCGGTTGCAGGCTGGACGCACGATGCGTCCACGAAGACTTTGAAGCTGGATGTGCGCGACGCTGTGCGCGATTGGCGTGTGGGGGTGCAGCGATGAACACGCCATGTAGCCCGGGTAAGCGAAGCGCACCCGGGCGAAGCAGATTTGCTGGCGAATAGGCGATCCCAGGTGCGGCCGTCGGCCTTACCCGGGCTACCGAAGCGGAATCACTTCGCCCAGGGCTTCGACAAAGCCAGCCGCACGTTGCGCACGCCCGGCATCGCGCGCAGGCGCGACGGCAGTTCCGCATCGGCCCGGATCGACTGCGTGCCGTTGAGGTCCAGCGAGCCGGCGGCGCCGTGCTTGACCAGCAGATCCAGCCGGATTGGCGTGGGGCCGGGGCGGTGCGTGGCCAGCAGCGCATCCACGCGCTGCATCGTGCCGGGCTCGCGCAGGTCCAGCCGCAACGACAGGCGTTGCGCGTGCTTCTCGCAGATCTGCTCGTAGCTCCAGCAGCGCGATGCGCGCAACGCGAAGCCGCCGCTGAAACTGTCCTCGCGCAGGCCGCCCTGGATCACCAGCAGGCGGTCGCGCACCAGCAGCGGCGCGTAGTCGTTGTAGGTCTCGGCGAAGAACGCGCACTCCAGGCGGCCGCGGCCGTCCTCGATCTGCACGAACATCTGGCTGTCGCCCTTCTTGCGCAGGCCGACGACCAGGCCGGCTACCACGGTTTCCACTTCCTGGCGCCAGCTGCCGCGCTGCTCCGGACGGTTCTCCCAGATCTTCTCCAGACCGGACAGATCGTTGCCGATGAGGCCGCGCACTTCCTCGCGATATGGATCGAACGGGTGGCCGCTGAGGTAATGGCCCAGCGTTTCGCGCTCGCCGTTGAGGATCTGCGTCAGCGGCCACTCGTCGGACTCGGGCAGGTCCAGGTGCAGCGCAGGCGCCGCCGTTTCGAAGCCGCCGAACAGCGACACCTGGCCGGCCTCGCGCTCCTTGGCCAGCTGGTCGGTGGCCTTGATGACCTCGGGCACCTGCAGCATCAGGCTTGCGCGGTTTCGGCCGAGCCCGTCCAGCGCGCCGGCCTGGATCAGCGCCTCGAGCGCGCGACGGTTGAGCTTGCCGCCATCGACGCGGCGGCAGAAATCCAGCAGGTCGGCGAACTCGCCACCGCTGCGACGCGCCTCGACGATCGCCTCGCACACGCCGCGGCCGACACCCTTCACCGCGCCCAGCCCATAGCGGACGGTCGTCGGCGCGATCGCCTCGAACATGTACACCGAATGGTTGACGTGCGGAGGCAGCACGTCCAGCCCCATCACCCGCGATTCGTCTAGGAAGTTGACCACCTTGTCGGTGTTGTCCATGTCCGACGAACACGTCGCCGCCATGAACTCCGCCGGGTAGTGCACCTTCAGCCATGCGGTCTGGTAGGCCACCAGCGCATAGGCGGCCGAGTGCGACTTGTTGAAGCCGTACTCGGCGAACTTCTCCATCAAGTCGAAGATTTCCGTCGCCAGCTTCGCGTCGATGCCGCGCTCTGCGCAGCCGGCCTCGAACTTGGCGCGTTCCTTCGCCATCTCCTCGGGCTTCTTCTTGCCCATCGCGCGACGCAGCATGTCGGCGCCGCCCAGCGAATAGCCGGCCAGCACCTGCGCGATCTGCATCACCTGTTCCTGGTACACGATGACGCCATAGGTCGGCGCCAGCACGGGTTCCAGCAACGGATGCGGGTAGGTCACTTCGGTGTGACCGTGCTTGCGATCGACCCATTCGCGATCCATCCCCGAACCCAGCGGGCCGGGACGGAACAGCGCGGCCAGCGCGATGATGTCCTCGAAGGTGTCGGGCCTGGCGCGCTTGAGCAGCTCGCGCATGCCGCGCGATTCGAACTGGAACACCGCGACGGTGTCGCCGCGCGCGAACAGCTCGTAGCTGGGCTTGTCGTCCAGCGCCAGTGCGGTGATGTCGAACGGCGCCTCGCCGCTCGCGCGTCGCCGCTTGTTGATGGCCTTGACCGCCCAGTCGATGATCGTGAGCGTGCGCAGGCCCAGGAAGTCGAACTTCACCAGGCCGACGGCTTCGACGTCGTCCTTGTCGAACTGCGTGACCGGGTTGCGGCCGCGGCCTTCGCCATCGTGTTCGGCGAACAGCGGGCAGAAGTCCGACAGCGGCGACGGCGCGATCACCACGCCGCCGGCGTGCTTGCCGGCGTTTCGGGTCAGGTCTTCCAGGCTGCGCGCCAGGTCCAGCAGATCGCGCACGTCCTCTTCGGCGTGGTAGCGCTGGATCAGTTCGGGTGAAGCGAGCGAGGTGTCCTTGCGCGCTGCGTCCGATTCGCCCAGCGCGTCGTCCAGGCTGATGCCCAGCGTGTTGGGGATCAGCTTGGCGATGCCATCGACGAAGCCGTACGGATGGCCCAGCACGCGGCCGGAGTCGCGCACCACGGCCTTCGCGGCCATGGTGCCGTAGGTGATGATCTGTGAGACACGGTCGCGCCCGTACTTGCGCGCGACGTAGTCGATGACCTCGTCGCGACGGTCCATGCAGAAGTCGATGTCGAAGTCGGGCATCGACACGCGTTCGGGATTGAGGAACCGCTCGAACAGCAGGTCGTACGGCAGCGGGTCCAGGTCGGTGATGCCCAGGGCCCACGCCACCAGCGAGCCCGCACCCGAACCACGGCCAGGACCGACCGGGATGTCGTGGTCCTTGGCCCAGTTGATGAAGTCCGCCACGATCAGGAAGTAACCGGGGAACCCCATCTTGATGATGACGTCCAGCTCGATTTCCAGTCGCGCGTCGTAGTCCTCGCGCGTCTTGCCCGGCGCCAGCGGATTCTTTTCCAGCCGCTTGGCCAGGCCCTCGCGCGCCGTGCCGCGCAGCCAGCTCTCGATGGTGTGTTCGCTGGGAACGGGGAACGCCGGCAGCGCGTATTCGCCGAGCTTCATCTCGACGTTGCAGCGCATCGCCAGCGACACGGCGTTGTCGATCGCGTCGGGCACGTCCGCGAACAGCGCCTGCATGTCTTCGGACGACTTCACGAACTGCTCGGCGCTGTAGTCCTTCGGACGCTTGGGATCGTCCAGCACGCGGCCGGAGGCGATGCACACGCGCGCCTCGTGCGCTTCGAAGCCCTCGGCATCGAGGAAGCGCACGTCGTTGCTGGCGATCACCGGCAGCGAGCGCGCGGCCGCCGCGTGCAGCGCGAACGAATTGAATACTTCCTCGCCGTCGCGACCGGTGCGGGTGAGCTCCAGGTGCAGGCGCTCGCCGAACACACCGCGCCAGTCCATCAGCCAGGCTTCGGCGAGTTCGTGCCGATTGCCGACGGCCAGGCGGCCGGCCAGGCTGTGGCGTCCGGCCAGCGCGAACAGGCCTGCATTGTCATCGCGTAGCCATTCCGGCCGCAGCGCGACGCCTTCGGTGCGATGGCCTTCCATCCACGCGCGCGTGAGCAGCCGCGACAGCGTCAGGTAGCCGTTGCGGTCGCGGCACAGCAGCGTCATGCGCGACGCCGCTTCATTGCCGTCGGCCAGCCCGATGTCCGCGCCGATGATCGGCTTGATGCCGGCGCCTTCGGCCGCCTTGTAGAACTTCACCGTCGCGAACAGGTTGTCGAGATCGGTGACCGCGACCGCGGGCTGCGAAAGCGCCACGCAGCGCTTCACCAGCTCGCCGATGCGGATCGTCGAGTCGGCGAGCGAGTATTCGCTGTGCAGGTGAAGGTGGACGAAAGGGACTGCGGACATGCGGAGGGCAGGGTAACAGTCCGGTGACGCGCGATGCAGTCTTGACGCCGGGGTCGGGGGGCGAATCGAGGGCTATGCGGTACAGCTACCCGGGACGCGCGGCCCTGGCGAGCGAACGCCCATGCCGGGAAGCTGTCCTCCCCGCGCAGGCGGGGCTCCATCTGTCCGGCGTGGCCTGCTCTCCGGAAACCCGGACCCGGGAAGATGGGTCCCCGCCTGCGCGGGGATGACGGCACTAAGCAGCCCGCCTTCCGAATCACGATCACGAACCACAGCCGCGGTTTCAGGACACCCGGAACAGCGTGCGTGGCAGATTCCACGGCGCGTAATGCTGCTCGCGCACCCACAGCATGTGCTGCCACAGCGCCAGTTCATCCATGCGGTCGCGAACCCAGGCCGCGCGCCGCTCCGGCGCGGCGCCGGCCGGATGCTGCATCTGGCGGTAGGCGCAGTAGTCGCGATAGTCCTCGGCCTCGTCGGCGAAGGCCGGCCAGGCCAGTTCGATCAGCAGCACGTCGTCCAGTTGCCCCAGCAGCGGCGTGCGGTCGGCGATCAGGTCGTCCTCGCGATCGATGTACGCCAGCAGTTTGCCGATGCGGGCGCGCGCGGCTTCGTCGATGTCCCAATCCTCGTCGGCGAGCATCGCGCGCAGCTCCTGCACGCGGCGCAGGCGGGTATCGATGACCTCGTGCGCCTCGCCGCTGGGCAGCGCGATCAGCCACGCCGCCAGTTGCTGCAGACGGTCGGCGTCCACGCGCGGTGCGTCGGCATGGATCTCGTGCAGCAACTGGTCGAACTGGACCACGGCCGCATCCGCCAGCGGGATCGACCCGGCGCTGTCGCGCGCGGCCATGCCGCTGTACATGTGATCGAAGGGAAGCGGTTGCGCAGTGGGGGTGGGATGGAACATGCGCATGGCACACCTCGCTTGCCGGCCGGTGTGGTCGGACCCGCGCGGCGGCCGGCGCTGCGCGCGAGCCGTGGTCGCTCCGGCGTTGCGGAACGTGATGCCATGATGCGCCTGCATTGCGGAAATGTCTTGCCGGACAAGGCGCGTATTCATGCTCCAGACGCGGGGGAGGCCGTCCCGATGGGACGGCCTCCCGCAGGTGGCCATGCTCGATGGCCTCAATGGATGCGGAACATCGGCGCCGCGGTGGGCAGGTAGCTGCTTTCGCGGATGCGGCGTTCGTGCTGCGCCAGCACCGCCTCCTCGTAGCGGACTTCATCCCAGTCCGAGCGCGTGAAGGCGAAGCCGGTCACGTCCACGCCACGGCGGCGGGCTTCGCGGCTGCGCAGCCGGACGTAGTCGCGGTAGTCGGCCACCTCGCCGGCCAGTTTCGGCCAGGCGGTCTCCACCACGATGGCGTCGTCCAGGCGACCCACGCGCGGCAGCCAGTCGGGGATCAGGTCGTCATGGCTGCGGGCGTACTCGACGATGGCCGCGGCGGTGTCGACGGTTTCATTCGCCGGCTGCCAGTGGCGGTCGCCGAGCAACTGCTCCACCGCGGCGATCCAGCGCAGTCGCTGGCGGATGCAAGGCGCCGCGGCCTCGCTGCGCCCGGGCCGGGACAGCTCACGACCGGCGGAGGCCAGCTGGTCGCTTTCCACTGCCTTGCGGGCGCCGATGCGTTCGAGCAGTCGGTTGAACCGGTCGACCTCGGGCAGGCTCAGCTGGAAGCCGTTGATGCAGCGGCGACGGGTGGGGCCAGCGAAAGGCACGGCCAGGATGGACGGAAGCGGGCTGGGGCTTGAGAACAGGGCGTTCATGGCGGTCTCCGGAAGGGCTTGGCACCGTTTTTTCCAGTGCCGGGACAGGTTCCGCCGCCCTCCCGCTTGAGTCATGATGGCCGTGCGCGCCTTTCCTCACCGTCCGCTTCGGATGGTGAGGTCGCCATGAGGTTTTGCCGATGGACACCCTCAGGATGGCAGGCCAGGGCGGGCCGACGACCGAGCGCTACCGTTTCGACGACATCGTCGTCGACGCAGCCGCGCACACGCTTTCGCGAAGCGGCTCCGCCCAGACGGTGGAGCCGAAGGCCTTCGCCGTGTTGCTCATCCTGCTGCGCCGCGCTGGCGAACTGGTCGCCCGGGACGAGTTGCTGGACCTGGTCTGGGGCCACCGCCATGTCACCCCGGGCGTCCTGACCCGGGTCATCGCCCAGCTGCGCGCCGCCCTGGGCGATGACTCCCAGCACCCGCGCTACATCCAGACCCAGCACGCGCTGGGGTACCGGTTCATTGGCGAGCTAGCGCCCGTGGCCGAGTCCGCGGCCACCCCCGCGGAGCCGCAGCCCGCTTCGGACGACGCCTCCAAGGTGGAGCCTCCGACCGCGGAACCGGCCGGTCCGCGGCTGCCCGTGCAGGGAGCGACCATCCCGCTTCCGGCCGACGAGGCCGCCAACGAGCTCATTCCCGGCAAACGCGTGGCGCGTCCTCGCAGTCGGGTCTGGCACTGGATCGCGGCGACCGTGGCCGTGGGCGTGTTTGCCCTCGTGTCGTGGTGGCTGCCGCCCCGGGGAACGCTGCCCGGCGCGGTGGAGCCGTCGATTGCGGTGCTGCCGTTCACCACCCTGAGCGACCGCAGTGACGACCGCTACTTCGCGGAAGGTCTGGCGACAGAGCTGCACTCCGCGCTGGCGGGTGTGCGCGGGCTGAAGGTCGCGGCCTGGCTTCCACCCGGCTCCGTGGCCGGGGCAGACGCAAAGGCGCTGGGCGAGCGTCTCGGCGTGGCGACCGTGCTGGACGCCAGCGTGCGGCGCGAGGGCGACCGTGTGCGCATCAGTGCGCGCCTCGCCGATACGCGCAGCGGCTATACCCTGTGGAGCCGCACCTACGAACACGACGTGGCGGATGTCTTCGCCACGCAGAGCGATATCGCGCAGGAAGTCGTGTCCGCCTTGATGGGCGTTCTGCCCGATGCGGGCGAGGGGCTGCGCCGGCGCCTGACACCTACCCGCAACGTCGCCGCGTTCGACTCCTACCTGCGGGGTCTGCAGTCGCTGCTGGGCGGCGAGTCCGACAGCGCCATCGCGTCGTTCCGGAGTGCGCTCAATGACGATAGCGGCTTCGCGCGTGCGCAGGCCGGCATTTGCCAGGCCGAGATCGACCGGTTCGAGAACATGCGCGGCGCGGACGCCTTCGACAACGCGCGCCTGGCCTGCCAGCGTGCGCAGAAGATGGATCCGACCATGGGCGAGGTGAAACTCGCGCTGGGCGACCTGTACCGAGTGCGCGGCGAACTGCGCAAGGCGGCGGAGCTGTACGCCAGCGCGCAGGACGATCCGGAGGTGCGCTCCAACGCACTCGTCGGCCTGGCCGAGATCGAGTCGGTGCAGGGCCATCACGCCCGTTCCATCGAATTGTTCCGCAAGGCACTGGAGGCGAGCCCCGGCAACGCGTACGCGTACAGCACGATGGCGTGGGAGCAATACCTTAACGATGACCTTGACGCGGCGATCGCATCGTCGAAGCGCGCGATCGCGATCCATCCGGAACGCCAGGCGCTGTGGGGCGTTCTCGGCTTCTACCACCTCAACAGGGGCGATACCGCGGAGGCAGAGAAGGCGCTGCGGCGCTCAAACGCACTGGAGCCCAACTACGCCGCTACCGCCAATCTGGGCACGCTGAAATACCAGGCCGGAGACTACGCGGCAGCGGCGACGCTGTACCGGGAGGCGACACAACTCGACCCCGGCGACTTTTATCCGTGGGGTTACCTCGGCGACGCATTGCTTGCCGATCCCGCTGCCGGCCAGGCCAGGGACGCCTTCCGCGAGGCCGCCGACCGCGCGCGCCGCTACGTCGCGATCCGGACCGATGACGCGAAGGCGTACGCCGCCCTTGCCTGGTACCTCACCAATCTGGGCGAGCGTGAAAAAGTGCCCGGCCTGATCAGGCGTGCGGAAGCGCTGGGGACCAACAAGGGCGAGGTCGCGTTGTTCAACGCACAGACCTATGCCGTTCTTGGCGATGCTGCGCGAGCACGGAAAAGCGTGGAAACCGCCAGCGCGAATGGCATCGGCGCCACGCTCATCGACACCAATTTCGTGCTGCGGCGGGCTGGTGTGACCCGGCGGTAAAAACGCGGCCATGCGTCCGTCCGCCGCTTGTGTGCGGAGGACATTCCCCCGAGGAGAGCGAGATGCAACAACACACGCAGACGAATGTCGAACCGCAGACAAACACCGGCAAGCCGCGGGAACCCGTGTTCGAGTTCGACGCAAGCAAGAACGAACTCAGGATCTCCGTGCCCTATGTGCCCGAAGTGCTGTCGGTGACGCTATGGAACCTGCCTGCCGACAGCGGTACTTCGGGTAAGGGTGGTGGTTTCGTCCTCAGTGGTGGGACGGGCACCAAGCCGCCGAAGACGGTGCTGGTGGAGACGAAGGAGTCGGAAGATGACGGATGGCCCCGCTGAGCGCACGTAGCGGGGTGCAGCCGCTGCGGCGGCAGGGGCGGCGTCCCCCGGCGTCCGCCCGACGCCATGGATCAGGGCACCCATGAGGAACGTGACATGAGCAGCACAGAGAAGAAGCCCATTGGCGCGCAGCCACCCGATCCGCTCAAGCCGGACAGCGGCGGCACCGGGACGAAGCCCAGGAAGGAGCAGTCGGTGGGCGGTAGCGGACCGGCCGATGAGGAAGAAGAAGAGGAGTAGGGCACGGATGCGGCGCGACCCATCTGCGCGCCGGCCGGATCACGGTGCCGGCGCGGAGGTGAACATGGCTTCCAGTTGACCGTCTTCTGCCCGTATCGCCATGCGCACCGGTTCGAAACTGCGCCGGTGTTCGGGGCAGGGGCCGTGCTGGCTCAGCGCGGCCAGGTGCACGGGCGTGCTGTAGCCCTTGTGCTGGTCGAAGCCGTACAGCGGCCACTGCTCGTGCAGCCGGCGCATGTAGCGGTCGCGCGACACCTTCGCCAGGATCGAGGCGGCCATGATCGAACGGTCGCGTGCATCGCCGCCGATCCATGCCTCGGCCAGGCAGGGCAGGCTGCGGGGCAGGGCATTGCCGTCCACGCGTGCGACGTCGATCAGGTGGCTCACGCAGGTGATCGCGCGCTGCATGCCGGCCATCGTCGCGTGGTAGATGTTGATGCGGTCGATTTCATCGGACGAGACGAACTCGACGTGCCACGCCACCGCGCGCTCGATGATGCGTTCGTACAGTGTTTCGCGTCGCTCGGGCGTCAGTGCTTTCGAATCGTCCAGGCCGTTGATCGGCGTGCGGCCCGGCGCGAACACCACCGCCGCGACCACCACCGGCCCGGCCAGCGGGCCGCGGCCGGCTTCGTCCACGCCCGCAACGCGCAGCGGCGCGCGATCACTGCGCGCCGTCAGGTCCAACGGCATCTGCGGCACGTCACGTCCCATGATGCGACTCCAGCAGTTCGGCCACGGCGTCCGCCGCGCGTGCGGAGGCGTCCTGGCGCAGTTGCAGGTGCAGTTCGCGGAATTTCGGTTCCAGCTCGGCGGCCGCGCCGGGATCGTGCAGGAAACGCGTGACCGCATCGGCCAGCTTTTCCGGCGTGCAGTCGTGCTGCATCAGTTCCGGCACCACGCGCCCGCCGGCCAGCACGTTAGGTAGCGAGTACGTGTCCACCTTGAGCAGGCCCAGGCCTTTCACCAGCGTGTAGGTCAGCGGAGCGACCTTGTAGGCCACCACCATCGGACGCTTGGCGAGCATCGCTTCCAGCGTCGCGGTGCCGGAGGCCAGCAGGATAACGTCGCTGGCGATCATCAGCGTGCGCGCCTGTCCGGCAATGACGCGCAATCGTGGAGTCAGCGACACGCTGTCCGGATGCGCGGCGAGCACGCGCTGGAACGCCTCGCGCGCGTGCTCGTTCGCCATCGGCACGACGATCTGCAGCGTCGGGTCGCCTGCCAGCAGCCGCGACGCGGTGGAGAGGAAATCCGGCCCCAGCCGCTCGATCTCGCCCACGCGCGATCCCGGCAGCAACGCCAGCACCTTGCGATGCGCGTCCAGCCCAAGCTGCGTGCGTGCGGCCTCTCGATCCGGATCCAGCGGCATCTCGTCGGCCAGCGGATGCCCAACGAAACGCGCATCCACACCGTGTTTCGCGTAGATCGCAGGCTCCATCGGAAACAGGCACAGCACGCGATCCGCGCTACGGCCGATCTTTTCGGCGCGCTTTTCGCGCCAGGCCCATACCGACGGACTCACGTAGTGCACGGTGCGCATGCCGCGCTCGCGCAGCCACTTCTCCATGCCCAGGTTGAAGTCCGGCGCGTCGATGCCAATGTAGACGTCGGGCTGCCACTGCAGCAGGCGCTCGCGGAATTCGCGGCGCAGCCGCAGCAGCCGCGGAAGATGGCGAAGCACCTCGGCCAGCCCCATCACCGCCAGTTCGGACGCGTCGTGCCACGCATCGAGTCCCGCGGCGCGCATGCGATCGCCACCGATGCCGGCGAACTGCGCACCGGGGTAGCGCTTGCGCAGCTCGGCGATCAGGCCGGCGCCGAGCAGGTCGCCGGAGGCTTCGCCCGCGCAGAGCGCGATGCGCGGTCCGGATTGGTCAGGGTGAGTCGACACGCGGGAAGCTTAGCAGTCGGCAGTCGCAGGCCCGCAGGCCTGCGCGGTCGAGGTCCGGGGATTTGGCAGGATGAACGCGACCGTCAGCGCAGCAACGGTCGCTCGCCGGCGTCGATGAATTCGAGCACGGTGCGGACGTCGTCGCTGCCCTCGGCCAGTTCGGCCAGCTTGGCGCGCGACTCCTCAAGCGACGTGCCGGACACATACAGGGCACGGTAGGCGCGCTTGATCGCGCTGATCCGGTCGGCATCGAAACCGCGACGCTTGAGGCCTTCGCTGTTGATGCCGCGCGGGCGGCCGTAACCGTCCTGCGCCACCATCACGAACGGTGGCACGTCGCCGTTGACCAGCGCGCCCATGCCCACGAAGGCGTGCGCGCCGACCCGGCAGAACTGGTGGATGCCGGCAAAGCCGCTGAGGATCACGTGGTCGCCGATGGCGACATGGCCGGCCAGCGTGGCGTTGTTGGAGAACACGCAGTGGTTGCCGACCATGCAGTCGTGCGCGACGTGCGTGTAGGCCAGGAACCAGTTGTCGTCGCCGATGCGCGTGATGCCGCCGCCGGTGCCGGTGCCGCGGTTGATGGTGGTGAACTCGCGGAACAGGTTGCGGTCACCGATTTCCAGCTCAACGCGCTCGCCGCGGAACTTCTTGTCCTGCGGTTCGCCGCCGATGGCGCAATGACCGATGAAGCGGTTCTCGCGGCCGATGCGCGTGGGGCCGTGCACGCTGCAGTGCGGGCCGAACACGGTGCCATCGCCGACTTCGACTTCGTCGCCGATGTAGCAGAACGCGCCCACCTGCACGCCTGCGCCCAGGCGGGCTCCGGCTTCGACGACGGCGCTGGGATGGATGCGGGTCTCGCCCATGGCTCAGCCCTTCGCTTCGGCGCAGACGACCTCGGCGCAGGCGACCTGCTCGCCGTTGACGCTGGCCACGCCGCTGTAGATCGCGACGTTGCGGATCACGCGCTTGAGCGTGACTTCCAGGTCCAGGCGATCGCCCGGCACGACCATCTTGGAGAACTTCGCGTTGTCGATCTTCACCAGGTAGAACAGGCGCCCATCGGCCGTGCTCTGATTCGACAGCTGGGTCAGCACGCCACCGGCCTGCGCTAGGGCTTCGACCACCAGCACGCCCGGCATCACCGGATGGCCCGGGAAATGGCCCTGGAAATAGGGCTCGTTGCAGGTGACGTTCTTGTACGCCAGCACGCGCTTGTGCGGCTCGAACTCGACCACGCGATCGACCAGCAGGAACGGATAGCGATGCGGCAGCAGGGTCTGGATCGTGGTGACGTCGAGGGGCAGTTGCACGTTGTGGCTCATGGAAAGTCCTGGCTTGCGCGTCCACGCGCTTGACGGCCGCCCTTCCTGCGCGGCATTCCGGTGTCGGGCGATGCCCGCGTTGTATCTGCCGAATCGTACCGCGACTGGGATTCCGGCGCCCCCGACGGGGCAGTACGGCTACTCGCCGCGGCCGATCCGGCGGGCAAGGGCGTCCAGCTGCTTGAAGCGGGCGGCGTTCTTGCGCCAGCTGCGGTTGTCCATCAGCGGCGTGCCCGAAGAATACTCGCCGGGCTCGCGAATCGAGCTGGTCACCAGGCTCATCGCCGTGACCACCACCTTGTCGCAGATTTCCAGGTGCCCGACCACGCCTGCGGCACCGCCGATCAGGCAGTAGCGGCCGATGCGCGCGCTTCCGGCGACGGCTGCGCAGCCTGCGATGGCAGTGTGTGCCCCGATGACGACGTTGTGGCCGATCTGGATCAGGTTGTCGAGGCGCACGTCCTCTTCCAGCACCGTGTCCTCGATCGCGCCGCGGTCGATGCAGGTGTTGGCACCGATCTCGCAGTCGTCGCCGATCACCACGCCACCCAGCTGCGGCACGTTGAGCCAGCGCCCGGCCTCCATCGCCAGGCCGAAGCCGGCGGCACCGAGCACTGCGCCCGGATGGATCACCACGCGCTGGCCGAGGCGCACGCGGGTGACCAGCGTCACCCGGGAAATCAGCTCCGCACCGGCGCCGACCACGCAGTCGTCGCCGATGATGCAGCCCGCACCGACGATCGCGCCGGCATCGACACGGCTGCGCGCGCCGATGCTGACGAAGGGGCCGACGTAGGCGGTCGGGTCCACCGTGGCGCTTGGATCGATCACGGCCGACGCATGCACGCCCGGCTCGCGGGCAGGCTTGGGTTCGAACAGCGCGGAGATCTTCGCGAATGCGGCGTAGGGATCGCGGGCGATCAACGCCGTGCCGGTGTAGCCGGCCGCGTCGTCCTCGCGCATCACCACGACCGAGGCCTGGCTCTCGGCCAGCTGTGCACGGTATTTGGGATTGGCCAGGAAGGCGAGCTGTCCACTGCCCGCGCGCGCCAGCGTACCGACGCCTTCCACCCGCGTGGCGCCATCGCCCTGCAGGCGCAGGGCGAAGCGTTCGGCCAGTTCGGCGGCGGTGTGGAGCGGGCCGGTCATTCGCTCGGCCGCAGGATCAGAACGTGCCGCCGAAGGTGAACTGCAGACGCTCGAGCTCGTCGCCTTCCTGGATCAGATTGCCGTTGGCGTCGCGGATCGCGTCTTCCTTCTTGATCGGGAAGGCGTAGCTGATCGAGATCGGGCCCATCGGCGAGCGCCACATCAGCGCGATACCAGTGGAGGCGCGCAGTTCGCCGGCGTCGAACGAGTCGTAGTCCTTGTAGACGTTGCCCACGTCGACGAACGCCGAAACACGCGCGGCCGGCGTGTCGAGCAGGGTCGGGAAATACATTTCCAGCGAACCCACCGTCTTGAACGCGCCGCCGATCGGCTGCGAGTAGGTGCTGCCCGCGAACGGCACGTCGCGCGGACCCAGCGTGTTGTCGGTGAAGCCGCGCACCGAGCGCACGCCACCGGCGTAGAAGTTCTCGAAGAACGGCAGGCCGTCGGCGGTGATGGTGCGCAGGTAGTCGGCATCACCCGGCTGGCAGGCGTAGTTGCCCGGCGTACGGCACAGGTTGCGCGTGACCGAATCGCCGTAGCTGTCGCCGTAACCGAGTTCGGCGCGCGTGTTGAGCACCAGGTGGCGCGACAGCGGCCAGAACTTGGAAATGTTGTAGTTGAGCTTGTAGTACTCGACGGTGGAGCCGGGCAGCGTGGCTTCCAGCCAGACGCGCTGCTGCATGCCGCGCGTCGGCGTCAGGAAGCTGTCGAGCGAATTGCGACCCCAGCCCACTTCCGCGCGCCAGGCGTGGAAGGTCTGCTGGTCCAGCGCCAGGATGTAGTCGACGATGCTCTGCGGCGTGGAGCCCGGGAACACCAGGATCTCGTTGGTGTCGATGCCCAGCATCGCGGTGACCGTGTCGGACTCGGTGATGGGCAGACCGAACACCGCCTGCGCCGCGCCGCTGTTGGTCGAGTACTGCGCGGTGTTGAAGTCGGAGTAGTCGAGTTCGCGCCACCACAGGTTGTAGCCCAGCGACAGTCCGTTGTCGGTGAAGTACGGGTTGCGGAACGAGAAGTCGTAGCGCTGCATGTAGTCGTTGCGCTGCGCCTGCACCGACACCTGGTTGCCGCTGCCCAGGAAGTTGCTCTGCGACAGCTGGATCTGCGCGGTCAGGCCGGACAACTGCGAGAAGCCCAGGCCGAACACGAAGCTGCCGGACGTGGTTTCCTTGAGGTTGTAGACCACGTCGACCTGGTCGCTGGTGCCGGGCACCGGCACGGTCTCGACGTCGACGCTCTCGAAGTAGCCCAGCTGTTGCAGGCGGATCTTCGAGCGGTCGATCGCGGCCTGCGAATACCACGAACCTTCGAACTGGCGCATCTCGCGACGGATCACCTCGTCGCTGGTGCGGCTGTTGCCCTTGTAGGTGATGCGGCGCACGTTGACGCGCGGACCCGGCACGACCTGCATGTTGATGCCGACCGTCTTGTCCTCGCGGTTGACGTCCGGAATCGGATTGACCTGCGCGAACGCGTAGCCGACGTTGCTGAGCGTGGCGGTGATGGCGTCGGAGCTGATTTCCAGCAGGCGGCGCGAGAAGATCTGGTCCGGCTTGACCAGCACCAGGCGCTCGATCTGCTCCTTCGGCAGCACCGTGTCGCCGGTGACCTGCACGCTGGAGACCTTGTACTGGTCGCCTTCGGTCACGCCTGCGGTGATGAACATGTCCTGGCGGTCGGGGCTGATCGCCACCTGGGTCGAATCGACGCTGAAGTCGACGTAACCGCGATCCAGGTACCAGGAGTTGAGCTTTTCCAGGTCGCCCGAGAGCTTCTCGCGCGAGTACTGGTCGTCGCGACGGTACCAGCTCAGCCAGTTGTGCTCGCGCGATTCCCAGGTGTCGAGGATGTCTTCCTCGGGGAACTTCTCGTTGCCGATCAGGTTGACGTGGCGGATCTTGGCCGCCTTGCCTTCCTTGATCGCGATGGTGACGTCGACGCGGTTGCGGTCCAGGCGCGACACCGTCGGGTTGATTTCGACGTTGTACTTGCCGCGGTTGTTGTACTGGCGGGTCAGTTCCTGGGTCACGCGGTCCAGGGCGAGGCGGTCGAAGGTATCGCCTTCGGACAGGCCGGCTTCCTTCAGGCCCTTGAGCAGGTCCTCGGACTTGATGTCCTTGTTGCCGGTCAGGGTGAGCTTGTTGATCGCCGGACGCTCGGCGACGGTCACCACCAGGATGTTGCCCTGGCGGCCGATGTTCACGTCTTCGAAGAAGCCGGTCTTGTACAGCGCGCGGATCGCCTCGCCCACGCGCGAGGCGTCGATGGTGTCGCCGCGTTCGATCGGGAGGTAGGTGAACACCGTACCGGCGGAAATGCGCTGCAGGCCGTCGATGCGGATGTCGCCCACGGTGAACGAACCCACCGGCGCCGTCTCGGGTGCGCCCGCCAGCGCGAACGGATCGACCGACTGCGCCAGCGCGGGCAGGGTGGTCGTGCCCATTGCCGCGACGAGGGCGAGGGCAAGCAGGCGGCGAGAAGGGGTTCGCGTCATCATTGCGTCCGGTTGAGGGTCGTTGTGGCCCGGAGCCGGGCATCGGGTCGAGGCGGAGGCGAGTCTGCGCAAGCAGGGGTCCGGCATCAGCGCACCAGGTTGTTCATGATGTCGTTGTAGAACGCCAGCCCCATCAAGGCGGCGATCAGTGCCAGGCCCACGTATTGCCCGGCCGCCATCGCGCGCTCGCTGACCGGGCTGCCTTTGACCAGCTCGATAAGGTAATACAGCAAGTGACCGCCGTCCAAGATTGGGATCGGCAGCAGGTTCAGGATGCCCAGGCTCAGCGACAGCAGCGCCAGCATCTGCAGGAACCAGGCGGCGCCATGCTGCGCATAAGCGTTGGCCGCGCGCGCGATGGTGATGGGGCCGGCGACGGTGTTGTTGACCGAGACGCGGCCGCTGAAGGCGCGCCCGATCATCGCGAACAGTTCGCTGGCCTGGTGCACGCTTTCGCGCACGGCGGCGGGTACCGCCTCGATGGGGCCGTGGCGCAGCACGGCGTCCTTCGCAGGCGCCTGCGCGCGGGCCGGGCGCACGCCCAGCGCCCAGTAGTCGCCGCCGGTCTGCGTGTCCTTCGTCTGGCGCGGCGTGATCTCCAGCGCCAGGCGATCGCCCTTGCGCTCCACTTCCACCATGCCGCTGCCGCCGCGCTCACCGAGCTTCTGCACGAGCGGCGGGATGTCGTCCCACGCGGTCACCGGCAGGCCGTCGATCGCGGTGATGCGGTCGCCTTCGGCCAGCACGCCCCACGCCGCCGAGTCCGGGGCGACGAAACCTACCTGCGCCGGAGCGAGCAGGTGTCGTGGCGTCAGGCCGATGATCTCGACCGCGCGTCGTTCGTCGAACTCCTCCGGCAACTGCGACAGCGGCAGGCGGCGCGTCAGTTCGTCGCCCGCGGCCGTACGCACCCGCAGCGGCGTGTCGGCGTGGTCGAGTGCGGCAGGTACCAGCGCCAACTGCACTTCGCTCCAGGTCGGCGTCTCGCGATCGCCGACCGACAACAGCGTGTCGCCGGGATGCAGGCCGGCTTGCGCGGCGACGCCCTGCACATGGCCGACGACGGGAGCGAAGTCCGGCCGTCCGATCACGAACATCGCCCAGAACAGCGCGACGCACAGGAAGAGGTTGGCCAACGGGCCGGCGATCACGATCGCGATGCGCTTCCACACCGACTGCCGATTGAACGCCTGCGCTGCGAGATGCTCGGGAACGTCGCCTTCGCGCTCGTCCAGCATCTTGACGTATCCGCCCAGCGGAATCGCTGCGACGACATACTCTGTGCCGTCCTTGCCACGGCGCATCCACAGTGGCTTGCCGAAGCCGACAGAGAAGCGCAGCACCTTGACGCCGCAGCGGCGCGCGACCCAGTAATGGCCGAACTCGTGGAAGGTGACCAGCACGCCCAGCGCGACGATCAACCACCAGATGGAGCCGAGGATCTCACTCATGACGATATTGGCTCGGGTGGCGGGTCATGCGCGGGCAGCGACGAACTGGTCGGCATGGCGTCGTGCCCGGACATCGGCATCGCGCAGGGCCGCCAGCGACGTCGCCGGGGTGGTGGGGAACGCGGCGAGGGTGTCCTCGACCAGCGCGGGTATCGCTAGGAAACCGATGCGGCGCTGAAGAAACGCTGAAACCGCCACTTCGTTGGCGGCATTTAGCACCGCCGGTGCCGTCCCGCCCGCGACCAGGGCCTCGAAGGCCAAGCGCAGGCAGGGGAAGGCATCCAGATCCGGCGCCTCGAAATCCAGTCGGCCGTGCGCCAGCATGTCGAGCCCGCCGACTCCCGAAACGATGCGTTCCGGCCAGCCGAAGCCGACGGCCAGCGCGGTGCGCATGTCCGGCAGGCCGAGCTGGGCGAGGGTGGAACCGTCGACGAATTCGACCAGCGAATGCACCAGGCTCTGCGGATGCACCAGTACCTGGATGCGGTCCGCGCCGACGCCAAACAGATGGTGCGCCTCGATGACCTCGAGGCCCTTGTTCATCAGCGTGGCTGAATCGACCGAGATCTTCGGGCCCATCGACCACTTCGGATGGGCAACGGCCTGCTCGGGCGTGACGTCCGCCAGGTCGTCGCGCCGGCGACCGCGAAACGGGCCGCCCGACGCCGTCAGCAGGATGCGCTTGAGCCCTGCCACGGCGTGCGCATCGGGCAGACACTGGAAAATGGCATTGTGCTCGCTGTCGACCGGCACGATGGTCGCGCCATTGGCGTGCGCGGCCTGCATCAGCAGCTCGCCCGCAAGCACCAGCGATTCCTTGTTGGCCAGCAGGATGCGCTTGCCGGCATTCGCGGCCGCGAGCGTGGACGGCAGTCCCGCCGCACCGACGATGGCGGCGACGACGGTGTCGCAGGCGTCGCTGGAGACCAAGGCTTCGAGCGCGTCGTCTCCGCAATGCGCCTGCGTGGACAAGCCGGCGTCCCGCAATCCGTCACGCAGCGCGGCAAACCCGTTGATGTCGGCGATCACCGCATGATCCGGCGTGTGCCGGCGGCACAGTTCGAGCAGCGCAGCGACATTGCTGCCCGCGGCGAGCACGCTCGCGCGCAGGCGGTCGGGATGACGCGCGACGACGTCCAGCGCCGATGCGCCGATCGAACCCGTGGCACCCAGTACGGCGACGCGACGCATTGTCAGAACCCGAACATCGCCTTGCCGACCGCGAACACCGGCAGTGCCGCGAGCACGCCGTCCACTCGGTCGAGGATGCCGCCGTGGCCGGGGATCAGGTTGCCCGAATCCTTCACGCCCACGTGGCGCTTGAGCAGGCTCTCGAACAGGTCGCCGATGACCGAGAACAGCACGGTGACCAGCGCAACCAGCGCGACGGCGGGCAGCTGTGCCGGCGTTGCGCCCGAGATCAGCGCGAACACCACGCCGACGATCACGCCGGCAATCATGCCGCCACCCAGGCCTTCCAAGGTCTTGTTGGGACTGATGCGCGGCGCGAGCTTGCGCGGGCCGAACAGGCGGCCGCCCAGCTTGCGGCCGGCGAAATAGGCGCCGGTGTCGGCAGCCCAGACGATGGCGAGTGCGGTCAGCAGCCAGCGGTGCCCCGCGGGTTGGCTGGCGTGGATCCAGGCCAGCGCGCACCACGCCGGAATCATGCTGAGCGCGCCTGCGGCGAGCTTGAAGATGCGCGCGTGCGTGTTGTGGTCGCTGGCGAAGTCGAAGCGGCCCAGCCACAGCAAGGCGAGCAGCCACCAGACCACGCCGATCACCGATGCCAGCTGGAACAGCACCATGCTGTAGCCCGTGCTCGAGCGGGAGGCCCAGACCAGCGCCACCATCACCGCGAGGTTGGCCACCAGCAGCACCGTGCGGGCCAGCGTGTCCTCGATCTCGGCCAGGTCGAACCACTCCCACAGTCCGGCCAGGAACACCACTGCGGCCAGCGCGACCATCCACGGCGTAGGCAGCAGCAGGATCGCGACGATCGCGAGCGGCGCCATGACCAGCGCGGCAAGCAGGCGGGTTTGGGTCATTCAGGAATCTCGTTGGTCGGGGCCGGCGCCACCTGGGCGCCGGTCAGGCCGAAGCGGCGCTGGCGGCCGGCATAGTCGTCCAGGGCGCGCTGCAGTGTGGCGGCATCCAATTCGGGCCACAACAGGTCGGTGAACCACAGCTCGGTGTAGGCCAGTTGCCAGAGCAGGAAGTTGCTGATGCGGGTCTCGCCGCCGGTGCGGATGAACAGGTCCGGCGGTGGCAGTTCGGCCAGGCAGATCCGCGAGGCGATGGCGCGCTCGTCGATCTCTTCGGGATCCAGATGCCCGGCCGCCACGTCCTGCGCGAGCGAACGCGCCGCCTGGGCGATGTCCCAGCGACCGCCATAGCTGGCGGCGATGGTCAGGTGCAGGGCGTTGTTTGCGCGGGTGCGGTCCTCGGCGGACTGCATCTGCGCGCGGATCGCCTCGCTGAAACGTTCGCGCTCGCCGATGAAGCGCACGCGCACGCCGCGGCGGTCCAGCTCGTCCACCTCGCGCTCCAGCGCGCCAAGGAACAGCTTCATCAACGCGCCGACTTCGTCTTCCGGGCGGCCCCAGTTCTCGCTGGAAAACGCGAACAGGGTCAGCGCCTCGATGCCGCGCTCCAGGCAGAAGTCGATGCACACGTTGACGGCCCGCGCGCCGGCGCGATGGCCGATGACGCGCGGCCGGCGGCGGCGCTCGGCCCAGCGGCCATTGCCGTCCATGATGACGGCAAGGTGGCGCGGCAGGCGCGGGCTGGCGATGGCAGGTTCGGACGGCATGACGGGACGGTCGGACCCGTCAAACCGCCATGAGTTCCTGCTCTTTCGCCTTCACCACCTCGTCGACATCCTTGATGGCCGCGTCCGTGATCTTCTGGATCTCGGTTTCCGTGCGGCTGGCATCGTCCTCGGTGATCTGCTTTTCCTTGAGCAGTTCCTTGACCTGGTGGTTGGCATCGCGACGGATGTTGCGGATGGCGACCTTGGCGTTCTCGCTTTCGGAGTGCACCAGCTTAGACAGCTCGCGGCGCCGCTCCTCGGTCAGCGCCGGCAGGTTGAGGCGGATCACCGTGCCGGCCGTGTTGGGCGTCAGGCCCAGGTCCGAGGCAAGGATCGCCTTCTCGACCGCGCCGACCATCTGCTTCTCCCACGGCGTGATGGTCAACGAGCGGGCGTCGGACACGGCGACGGTGGCCACCTGCGACAGCGGCATGTCCGAGCCGTAGTAGTTCACCTTGAGGTGGTCGACCAGCGCGGTCGACGCGCGGCCGGTGCGGATCTTGATCAGGTCGTGGCGAAACGCTTCGACGCTCTTGGCCATGCGGGTCTGGGCGTCTTTCTTGATCTCGTTGAGCATCGCCGGCTCCGGTCCTGTTGCGGTAATCGCGGGATTATATAGGCAGGCCGTGTTTCCCCGCTCCGGGCGCGCGGCGCCGGGCGGTGGTATCCGGCAGGGGCCGCCCCGGGCGAACCGCTCAGTGCGGATGCTCGTGGCGGTGCAGGTGGTGCCCGCCGTGGGGCGCACGGTCGTGGCGATCGTGCTCGCAGGCGCGGCCCTGCTCGATCTGCAGGGTCGGGTGGTTGATGCCGAACCGGTGGTCGAGTTCGTGGTTGAGCCGGTCGATGAAGGCGTCATGGTCGCTGTGGTCCGGACGCACCAGGTGCGCGGTCATCGCGATCTCGCCCGCGCCCAGCGACCAGATGTGCAGGTGGTGCACGGCGCGCACGCCGGGCTGTTCGGACAGGAAGGCCTGCACCTGTGCGCGGTCGATGTTGCGCGGCACCGCATCCATCGCCGCGTTGAACGCATCGCGAAGCAGGCCGAATGCGCCGACCGCCACGACCACGCCGATCAGCAACGCGATGGCCGGGTCCAGCCACTCCCATCCCAGCCACCACATGCCCACGCCGGCCAGAACCGCGGCCAGGGACACGGCCGCATCCGCGACCAGGTGGAGGAACGCGCCGCGCCGGTTGAGGTCGTGCTCATGGCCTTCGCGCACCAGCCAGGCCGCGCCCAGGTTCACCACGATGCCCAGCGCGGCCACCAGCATCACGGGGAGCGCCGGAATCTCGGGCGGCGCACTGAAGCGGCGCACCGCTTCCCACGCCAGAGCGCCGGAAAAGGCCACCAGCAGCAGCGAGTTGGCCAGCGGCGAGAGCAGGGTGGCGCGGCGCCAGCCGTAGGTGTGGCGCTCGGTGGGCGGCCGACGCGCCAAGGCCGCTGCGCCCCAGGCCAGCGCCAGGCCCAGTACGTCGCCCAGGTTGTGCAGGGCGTCGGACAGAAGGGCCAGCGAATTGGTGGCGAAGCCATAGCCCGCTTCCAGCGCGGTGTACGCCAGGTTGATCAGCGTGACCGTGGCGAATGCTCGCGTCGTATTGAGCTGGCCGTGATGGTGTCCGTGTCCCATCGCCGCATGGTCTCACGCGGCTTCCGGCGAACACTATTACGTCCGGGCCGCGCTCCGCGTGGCATCAACCGCCGTTGCGGCCCTGGACCAGCGTGCCGATCGGCTCGCCGCGCAGGATCCGCAGCAGCTGGCCCGGCTGGCCCATGTCGAAGATGCGCAGCGGCAGGTCGCTGTCGCGGCACAGGGCGAACGCCGCGGTGTCCATCACCTGCAGGTCTCGCGCGATGACCTCGTCGTAGCTGAGCTTGTCGAAGCGGACCGCGTCGGCGTGCTTCTTTGGATCCTTGTCGTACACGCCGTCGACCTTGGTCGCCTTGAGCAGCAGATCGGCGCCGATCTCGATCGCGCGCAGCGCCGCGCCCGAGTCGGTGGTGAAGAAGGGGTTGCCGGTGCCGGCGGCAAAGATCGCGATGCGACCTTTCTCCAGATGGCGGATGGCGCGACGGCGGATGTAGTCCTCGCACACGTCGTTGATCTTGATGGCACTCATCACCCGGCAGCGGGCGCCGAGCTTCTCCAGCGCGTCCTGCATCGCCAGCGCGTTGATCACGGTGGCCAGCATGCCCATCTGGTCGCCGGTCACCCGGTCCATGCCGCCAGCGGCCAGTCCGGCGCCGCGGAAGATGTTGCCGCCGCCGATGACCAGCGCCACTTCGGCGCCGGCCTGCTGGGCCTCGATGACCTCGCGGGCGAGGCGGCCGATCATCTTCGGATCGATGCCGTAGTCCTCATCCCCCATCAGCGCCTCGCCGGACAGTTTGAGCAGGACACGGCGATAGGCGAGCTGGGACATGTGGACCTCGTGGTGGATGGCGGGGCAAACGGCGGAATTGTACGGGATCGGGCCGCTCGGCCCCGTGGGCGGCCCGGCCACCATCCTGAAGGCTCGTGGGCGGGGCCTAGTCGAGCTCCGGCGAAAGGAGCAAGGGCCGACTCTGCCGGATTCGCCTCAAAGCTTTGCTTTGTTTGCCCTCAAAATTTTCTTCGATGGGCGTGTATTGCTCGATTGAGACGAATTCACGCCGCCTGCATTGAACCCCCTCCATGACGAAAGTCATATTCGGGCTGCCCTTCGGGGGGAAGGGCATTCCACCAACTTTGGGGGTTACAACGTGTCAAGAACAATGAATCGCGCACTGCGACGCAGTGCGCTGACGGTAGCGCTTGGCCTGTGTTTTGCCTCGAACGTCCACGCCCAGTCCAACACCGCCGGTGCCGTCTTCGGCCAGGCGGCGGCGGGCGACACCGTATTGGTCGAAAATCCTTCGACCGGTTTCAAACGCGAGATCCGCGTCGGCAGCGACGGACAGTACCGTGCGTCCGCGCTGCCGACCGGCACTTACCGCGTCACGTTGCAGCGTGCCGATGGCACCAGTTCGGTGAGGGAGAACGTCACCGTCAACGTGGGCACCGGCACCTCGGTGAATTTCGCGGCCGCAGGGGGCGGCTCCGCGACGACGCTGGACGCGGTCCAGGTCACCGCTGCGGCGATGGTGAATCCGATCGACGTGTCGTCGGTGGAATCGACCACCATCCTGACCGCAGAACAGATCGCGAAGATCCCTGTGCCCCGTGATGTCACCAGCGTGGCGCTGCTCGCGCCGGGCACGGTCAAGGGCGATGCGGCGTTCGGCAACCTGGCCTCGTTCGGTGGCGCCTCGGTCGCCGAGAACGCCTACTTCGTCAACGGCTTCAACATCACCAACTCGTTCAAGGGCCTGAACTTCGCGACGATTCCGTTCGAAGCCATCGGCGAGCAGCAGATCAAGACCGGTGGCTACGGTGCCGAATTCGGCCGCGCGCTGGGCGGCGTGGTCAACCTGATCACCAAGCGCGGCACCAACGAGTTCCATGCGGGCGGAAACATCTTCTATACGGCGAGCAGCCTGCGTGCGACGGAACGCGACAGGGTTTCGCCCGACGGCTAGTTGATCGAGGACAACTCGCGCGACAAGGACCCGAGCGAGACCATCGTCTCCGCCTGGGCCAGCGGCGCCCTGGTGAAGGACACCCTGTTCGGTTACGCGCTGGTGCAGTACGGACGCGAAAGCGGCGAGCGCAGTTTCGGCAACCACCTCAGCGTGGCCAACGACAGCACTACGTCGAAGAATCCCAACTGGCTGGTCAAGCTGGACTGGAACATCAACGACGCCAACCTGCTGGAGTTCACCGCCTTCTCCGACAAGGAGGAGAGCGAGCGGGACGTGTACGCCAATCCGCAGGGCGTTAGCGAGCGGCAGAACTTCCTGGGCACCGTGCATGACGAAACCGGCGGCGAGAACTATGTGCTCAAGTACACCGGCTATCTGAGCGACAGCTTCACGCTCAGCGCGCTGTACGGCATGGGCGAATACAAGCGCAACAACTACGCGGTGAACGCGGCCGGCGAGCGCCTGGCATACGACGGGCGCGTGAGCCCGGACAACGCGACGGGCATCATCGGTGCAGCAGGTTGCCCAGTGGTGACGGACGGGCGCCCGGATGCGGTCGCCGGCCTCATTCCGGCCTATACGAGTTCGTGTGCGTTCCTCACCGGCTCCTCGGATTCGGCGCGCAACCTCGGCCTGGCCGATGCACGCGACAAGCGCGAGCAGTTCCGCATCGATGCCGAGTGGCAACTGGGCGATCACCTGCTGCGCTTCGGTTACGACACGGATACCTTCAAGTCCCGCGATGGCGAGGCGAGCGAGGGCGGCGTGGCGTGGCGCTATGTCGTCCGCAACGGTCGTGACCAGGTGCGCCGCCGCGTCTTCCAGACAGGCGCCGATGTGGAAGTCGATTCCGAAGCGTTCTATGTCGAGGACAACTGGAGCATCACCGACAACTTCATAGCCTACGTCGGCCTGCGCTGGGACAGCTTCGAGAACAAGAACGGCCTGGGCCAGACGTACGTCAAACAGGACGACCAGTTCGGCCCGCGGCTCGGTTTCTCGTGGGACGTCAACGGCGATTCCTCGCTCAAGATCTTTGGTAATGCCGGTCGCTATGCGCTTCCGATTGCGGCCAATGTGGCCGTGCGCGGTTCCAGTCCCTCGCTCTACAGCCAGCAGTACTTCGACTTCACCGGTGTCGATCCGGTGACTGGCGTGCCGTTGGGGCTTACTGCTGCCAGTGACCTGGTCTATCTCAACAACGAGTTCGGAACGGCCAAGGATCCGCGCACGGTAGCGTCGAAGAACCTCGATCCGCAGTACCAGGACGAGTACATCCTGGGCTTCCAGAAGCAGATCACGGACAACTTTGCCGGCGGCGTCCGCGCCATCTACCGTGACCTCAAGCGCGGCATCGACGATCAGTGCGACTACCATGTGCTGATGGAGTGGGCCGAAGATAACGGGTACGACTACAACGACTACAACCCGGCCTTCACTTATTGCCATATCTACAACCCCGGCAGCGACCTGGACGTCGAGATCGACATCGATGGCGATGGAACGCTGGAGAGCGTCTTCATCCCGGCCGACAAGATCGGTCCGAAGGCCAAACGCACGTACAAGGCCATCGAAGTGTTCGCCGAAGGGCAGCTCACCGACAAGTTCTTCCTGCAGGGCTCCTACACCTGGTCGAAGAACAAGGGCAACGCGGAAGGTGGCGTGAAGTCCGACATCGGCCAGGACGACACCGGCGTCACGCAGGACTTCGACTACCCCGAGCTGATGGTCGGTGCCGACGGCTACCCGCCGAACGATCGTCGCCACACGTTGAAGCTGTTCGGCAATTACGAGTTCAGCGAGCAGTGGTCGGTGGGCGCGAACTTCCTTTACCAGAGCGGCCGCCCGATCAACTGCTTCGGCGTGTACGCCGACGATCCAACCGGCTATGGCGCGAGCTACTTCTCGTGCGACGCCGGCCCGGTGGACCCGGACACGGGCAGCAACGGCACGACCATCGTCAACCGCGGCTCGGCAGGTCGCACGTCCAACATCTACAACGTCGACCTCAACGTCGCCTATCGCCCGTCGTTCGCCGATGGTCGCCTGGTGCTGAAGATGGACGTCTTCAATGTCTTCAACCGCCAGGAAGACCTGGCCGTGGACGAGTTCGGCGAGGACAGCACGGGCAACCCGCTGCGCGGCATCACCTACCTGACCCCGACCGTCTACCAGGCGCCGCGGGCGGTTCGCTTCATGGTCCAGTACAACTGGTAAGTCCGTCTCCAGGTGCTGTATCTCTGGCCGCCTCCGGGCGGCCTTTTTTTGGCCGGCGCCTCATCTCACGGAACCGTGGCACGCCGGACGAGGCACTGCGGTGTGACCCCGTTGGCACCCCTGAACCCGACGTTCAGGCGCCGGGTGGGGGAGCGTCCGCCCGGTGCGTTGATGAGGGCATGGACGGGCGGACGTATCACGCGATCGCTATGGAGCAGGGCGGCTGGGAGCCGGCCGACGCATCCGCGCTGCGCGCGTGCTACAACTTGCCACTGCCGCGCGAACCGGGCCCCGAATCTGCTCTCTTTCTTCCGGACGGCCCCTCGGAAGGCGCCGGCAGCCCAAAGAGCGCAGGAGCCGCCGGTCCCCGCCATGCATTGGAGCCTTCGACCCGTCGCCGGAACGCCGAGCTGCCGGAGTCGCACCGCGTGAACCCCCTGGCGCGCATGACACCCCTGCCTCCCGTGGCTGATGACCTTTCCGGACAGGACGGTTCCGGGTTCAACCGGTTCCTGCGGGAGCATCGCGCGCCGCTGGTGGCGTTCCTGGGCCGCCGCGTCGGCGAGGACGATGCGCAGGACATCGCCCAGGAAACCTTCATGCGGCTGATGCGCTATCACGCGCAGCCAGCCGACCAGCTGCGGCCGCTGATGTACCGCATCGCCATCAACGTGATCCACGACCGCGGCCGTCGCGATTCGACCCGGCAGGCGGGCCTGCACGTCAGCCTGGACGAGGACTTCGCGGCGCTGCCTTCCTCGGAACCGTCGCAGGACCTGCGCATCGAGCGCGAGCAGGAGCTCGGCCTGGTCCGGCAGGCCATCCTGCAACTGCCGACCCGTTGCCGGCAGGTGTACCTGCTCAACCGCATCGAAGGCCTGAGCTACAGCCAGATCGCGCAGCACTGCGACATATCGGTGAAGGCCGTGGAGAAACACATAGGCAAGGCGCTGGCATTGCTGCGCCAGAAGCTGAAAGAAGGCGGCCTGGACCGCGAGGAACGCTCATGAACACAAGGATGTCGCCGCCCGCAGATGGCGCGGCCGAGGCGTGGATGGCTCGCCTGATGGCGCCGGACTGCAGCCCGGCCGAACGTGCCGCCTTCGAGGACTGGCTGGCCGAGTCGCCCGAGCACATCGAGGCCTGGCTGGAGGTCGAACGCATGCTGGCGCTGACCCACGCCGTCGCCAGCGATCCGATGCTTCGGGCCGCCGCGCGCTCATCGCGTCGCGAGGGGGCCGCCGTCGCCCGCCGACCGTGGCGCGTGTGGATCCCGGCCGCCGCGGCGATGCTGGTGGCCGCGGTCGCCGCGCTTCAATGGTGGCCGCAGGTACAGCAGGCACCGGCGACGGTCGAGCATTTCGCGACCGCGATGGGCGAGCAGCACGAAGTCACTCTGCCGGACGGCACGGTGGTGCGCCTGGATACCGGTTCGACGCTGAGCACCCGCTTCGACGGCGAGCAGCGGCTGGTGGAACTCCGCCAGGGCCGCGCGCAGTTCGTGGTCGGCGAAGATCCGACGCGGCCGTTCCTCGTGCGTGCCGGAGACAGCCTGGTGCGCGACATCGGCACGACGTTCCAGGTCAGCCGCCGCGGCGAGCTGGTCAACGTCGGGTTGCTCGAGGGGCGGGTCGACGTGTCCACGCCGGCGACGGGCCAGGCGACGACCCTCGCACCCGGTGAGCAGGTCACGGTGGCCGCGGACGGAACGGTCAGCGAGCGGGCGCCACTGGACGTGGCCGCGGCGCGCGCCTGGCCGCAGGGTGACCTGGTCTTCAGGCAGCGCCGGCTCGACGAACTGCTGAGCGAGATGAACCGCTATTCCGCCAGGCAGGTGCGGTTGGCCGATCCGGAACTGGGCGCCCTGACCGTCAGCGGCGTGTTCCACGCCGGAGACCAGGAAGCGCTGGTCGCCGCGCTGGAACGCGGTTGGCCGGTGCGCGCCATCCGTACCGGCGAAGACGAAATCGTGCTGCATCCGCGCGGACGCTAATCCTGACGAGCTGCCGCGCCTTGCGCGGCGTGGGTGCATTGCATGCCGACTGCGCGCTCTCGTATCGTGAGCGTCTCGGGTCGACATTGCCGCACGAATGGCCAGGCCGTTCCGCCACACCCTCGCCATCGTCGGAGCACTGTGCTGGGCCTGGTCTTCCCACCCGGCCTGCGCGGCTGAACCCCCCGCGTCTTCGGTTCGCTTCGCCATTCCGGCGGGTTCTCTGGATCGCGCCCTGCAGGCGCTGGCGACCCAGAGCCGCGTGCAGATCCTCTACGCCCCGGAACTGGTCGAACAGCGCCGCTCGCCCGGCCTGCAGGCCCGCATGTCGGCGGAGCAGGCGCTGGAACTCGTGTTGCGTGACGCCGGCCTGCGCGCCGTGCAGATCAACGCCAACACTTATCTGATCGAGCGCGCGCCAGCGCCGGCAGCCGCCGCGACCGTGGCGCAGCCGGCAGCCACGCAGCCGCGCGAAGAGCCTGTCGAACTGGCCTCCGTGGAAGTCACCGGCACGCACATTCCGCGCGCGTCGATCGACGTGGTCACGCCGGCGCCGCTGACCCGCATCAACCGCGCACAGATCGAAGCCAGCGGCTACGAGACCCTGCTCGAACTGCTCAGCCACCAACCGGGCGTCATCAGCCATCATCCGGTGGACGTGGCCACCGACGGCGGATTCCAGTCGCAGCAGCCCTTCGCCGCGGCCGCTACCACCAGCCTGTACGGACTGGGCCCGCGCGCCACCCTGATCCTGGTCGACGGGCGTCGCGTGGCGAATTACGGGCTGGCATCCGCGGACCTGGGTGGCCTGACCGATCTCAACGGCATCCCGTTGAGCATGGTCGATCGCATCGAGATCATGCGCGGCGGCGCCTCGGCGATCTACGGCGCCGACGCCATGGCGGGTGTGATCAACATCATCCTCAAGCGCGAACAGAACGGTGGGGACGTCATCGCGCGCTATGGCCTGTCCGAGCGCGGCGACGCAGAGCAGCAACGGCTGTCGGCGAGCTACGGCATGACGACGGAGCGCGGCGGCAGCGTGTTCCTCGCGGCGGACTACCTGCATCGCGACGCGCTGTCGGGCGCGGATCGCAGCTGGCGAACGGCGGACCTGCGCCGTTTCGGCCTCCGCGATTGGCGCACGCCATTGGGGTATTTCAGCCTGCTTGACGTGTCGCTGGTGCGCGACGTGTGTCCCGACGACGTTCGCGACGTCGACGGCGGCTGTCACCTGGATACGCCGAAGTACCTGAGCCTGCAGCCGGAGATGGAAAGTGGCGCGCTGTATGCGCGCGTGCTGCAGCCGGTGTCGTCCGGGGTGGAACTCGACGCCATGCTGCGCCTGGGCCAGGTGAAGCAGCAGTTGCAGGGCGCGCCATTCCACGGCGCGGTGCTGTTGCCGTTCGGACATCCCGACGATCTGGTGGTGAACGGCGTGCCCACGCTGCTCGACTACGCCTTCTTCGACATCGGGCCCGTGCGCAGCCGCAGCACCACGGACAGTGTGGACGCAGGCGTCGGTCTGACTGGGTATCGCGGCGCGTGGCAGTGGCGCGCGTACCTCTCGCACCATCGCAACAGCGTCGACAACCTGATCGACGGCATGGTGAGCAATAGCGCCCTGTCGCAGGCGTTGGCCGACCAGAGTTACCGCTTCAATTCCCCTGACAATCCGGCCAGCGTGCTGCGCGCGTTGTCGCCGCGCGTCGAGGCGGAAGGCGAAGCGAGCATGGACCAGCTGTCGCTGGACGTGAACGGTCCGTGGTTCACGCTGCCGGGCGGCGACAGCCAGGTCGCGCTGGGTATGGAGTGGTCGACCGATGCGTTGCGCAACGATCCCGATGAACGCATGCTCAATGGCGACATTGCCCTGGGCGCACAGAAGAGCCGCATCGACGATCGCCGCAACAGTGCGTCGTTCTATGCCGAGCTGACCATGCCGTTGACGTCGTGGCTGCACGTGGACACGGCGTGGCGCATCGATCATCGCCAGGACTACGGCAGCGACGACTCACCGATGTTCGGCGTGAAGTGGATGCCCACGCAGTCGCTCACCGTGCGGGGCACGGCCGCGACGGGCTATCGCGCGCCGTCGCTGTTCGAACTGCGCCGTCCCACCGTGTCCGGCGCGATCGATGCGGTCGAAATGACGCCGGCGATGACGCCGTGCCTGTTCACCGCCACACTCGAGAACGGCATCACCTACTGCCTGCTCGAACATGGCGCGGTCGAGAATCCGGATCTGGAACCTGAAACCTCGCGCAGCTACACGCTGGGGGTGGTGTGGTCGCCGGTGTCGAACTTCGACGTCAGCCTGGACCGGTTCCGCATCCGGCGTCGCAACGAGATCGTCACCACCGATGCCTTCGCCGACCCGGAGGCCTTCCCGGACGCGTGGGAGCGGGACGAACAGGGCCGGCTGGTCGCCATCAACGATTACTTCACCAACGTCGGCCGCACCGAGGTGGAGGGATGGGAGCTCCAGTCCGAATACCGGCTGGATGCCGGCAGCGCCGGGCGTTTCACCTTCCGCCTGGCGGCCAGCTACCTGTCCCGCCTGGAGCGCCAGGCGGACGCGCAGAGCCCCGCGCTGGACTTCGCGGGCCATGGCGCGCCGAAGCGCTCGGTGCTGGGCTCGGTGGAATGGGCCATGGGCCCGTGGGTGACCGCACTGAACCTGCATGAGCTGGGGCCCGCGAAGGTCGCCGCACCCGGACAGCCGTGTCCGGTGTGGAACGTCGAGGCCGGCCGCTGCACGACGCCGTCGTTCACCACCGCTGATCTGTACGTGGCCTACGCGGGCTTGCGCAACTGGCGCCTCTCGCTGAACGTCAACAACCTGACCGACCACGAGCCGGTCAATTACGCGGTCGGCAAGGGCGGCTACGACATCGCCTACGACGATCCCCGCGGACGCTACTACCTGCTCAGCGCCGCGTACCGCTTCTGAAACGCGCGCACCGAGCGCGACCGGAACTTCGCACTCTGACCAGGGCTGGCCGGGGCGGCCGGCGGCTGCCTGTCGGAAAAAAGTTTTTCTGGAGGTAGGGGGGAGGCCGCAAGGCCGCGTTATGAGCCATGTACTTCCGGAAGGAAGGTCACGCGCCACGGACGGCGCACTTTCCGGAAGGGGCCAGGGATCGGCCCACAAGGAACACGTACCAGGACGGTGCGTTCGCGGCGGGAACCACGGGACCTGCCGACCGGATCGATGCAGACCCTGCTGCCTCGACCCATTCTGGAGAAGCCCCGGACGGCTTCTCCAGACCCTCCCCCAGGCGGCGCACCATCCTCGGCGCCGCCAAAAAGCGAAAAGGCCGCGATCGCTCGCGGCCTTTTCCTTTGGTGCGAAGGGGAGGGTGGCTTACGCCAGGCCCGCCTGCTTCATGACCTCGGCGGCGTAATCCTCGACCACCTTCTCGATGCCTTCGCCCACCACCAGGCGGGTGAAGCCGACCACTTCGGCGCCAGCGGCCTTGGCGGCCTGCTCGACGGTCTGGTCGGTGTTGAGCACGTACGGCTGGCCGTACAGGGTGACTTCGTTGACGATCTTGTTGATCTTGCCGCTGATGATCTTCTCGAGGATGTCGGCCGGCTTGGCCTTGTCCTTGTCGCTCATCTTGGCCAGCTCGATTTCCTTTTCCTTCTCGACGAAGGAAGCCGGAACGTCGGCCGCCTTGACGTACGGCGGGTTCATCGCGGCCACGTGCATCGCGATGCCGCGGGCCAGGTCGGCGTCGCCGCCCTTCAGCTCGACCAGCACGCCGATCTTGCCGCCATGCACATAGGCAGCGACGTTGTCGTTGCTGCTGATGCGGGCGAGGCGACGGATCTGGATGTTCTCGCCGAGCTTGGCAATGGCGGCAGCGCGCGATTCCTCGACAGTCTCGCCGGAGGCCAGCTTGGCGGCCTTCAGGGCTTCGACGTCAGCGGCGCCGGACGCCAGCGCAGTCTCGGCGACGGTATTGGCGAACTTGATGAAGTTCTCGTCCTTGGCGACGAAGTCGGTCTCGGAGTTGATCTCCACCAGCACGGCGTTGCCGCCGTTCTGGGCGACCGCGATACGGCCTTCGGCGGCCACGCGGTCGGCCTTCTTGTCGGCCTTGGCCAGACCCGACTTGCGCAGCCACTCGGCCGCGGCGTCGATGTCGCCGTTGTTTTCGGTCAGAGCCTTCTTGCACTCCATCATGCCGGCGCCGGTGCGCTCGCGCAGTTCCTTGACCAGGGAAGCGGTGATTTCTGCCATGGGGTACCTCGAATGGTGTAGGGCGGGCGCGGGCCCGCCTTGCTGTTCCGGAGACGCGGGGCGGACAGGCCCCGCGCAGGACGTCGATGCGGGCACGCAGCATGGCGCGGCCGCGTGACGCGGGTCTTACTCGGCCGCTTCGGCCTTGCGGGCGCCCTTCTTGGCCGGGGCGCGGCGCGGACCCTTGCGGTCGCCGGCCTCTTCGCCTTCGGCGGCCTCGGCGAAGTCCTCTTCGCGCACGCCAGCCGGCGTCGGCGCAGCGGCCTTGCCTTCCAGCACGGCGTCGGCGGCGGCGCGGGCGTACAGCTGAACGGCGCGGATGGCGTCGTCGTTGCCCGGGATCGCGTAGTCCACAAGCTCCGGATCGTAGTTGGTGTCGACCACGGCGATGACCGGGATGCCCAGCTTCTTGGCTTCCTTGATCGCGATGTCTTCGTGGCCGATGTCGATCACGAACAGGGCGTCGGGCAGGCGGTTCATGTCCTTGATGCCGCCCAGCGAGGCTTCCAGCTTGTCGCGTTCACGGCGCAGGCCCAGCACTTCGTGCTTGACCAGCTTCTGGAACGTGCCGTCGGTCTCGGCGGCTTCCAGCTCCTTCAGGCGCTGCACCGACTGCTTGACCGTGCGGAAGTTGGTCAGGGTGCCGCCCAGCCAACGCTGGTTCATGTACGGCATGCCGCAACGCTCGGCCTCTTCCTTGATCGCCTCGCGCGCGCTGCGCTTGGTGCCCAGGAACAGGATCATGCCGCGCTTCTGGGCGATGCCCGAGATGAAGTTCATCGCGTCGTTGAACAGCGGAACCGTCTTCTCGAGGTTGATGATGTGGATCTTGCCGCGCGCGCCGAAGATGTACGGACCCATCTTGGGGTTCCAGTAGCGGGTCTGGTGGCCGAAATGGACGCCGGCTTCCAGCATCTGGCGCATGGTGATCTGGGGCATTGCTTGTAACTCCAGGCAGTGGAACCGGCCGCCGGATAGGTGATGGCGGTGCCGCGGCGGGGCCGGGGCGGTGGTTCCGGGGTTGGGCCTCCCCGCAGCTTCCGTGACCGAACCGACGCCGTCTCTTGTAATGGAGCCTTGGCTCCAGACGGCATGGGCACCCCGGCACGGAGGGTGGCTGCGGGTGTGTATTCGCCTGCATCCGGCATGGGAGCCGGATGCTCTCGCCCTGGCGTGGGCGGCGCGACAGGCACGGGGCCGGCCGCAGAGCCGCGGAATTGTAGCCGCAACAGACCGTTACGGGCAACCTGAGGGCCCCGTGGACGCTGAATGGGCCGGGCTTGGCCCATAATGGCCCGATGCCGATCACCATCAAGACCCCAGAAGAGATCGAGAAGATGCGCGTCGCCGGCCGCCTGGCCGCCGAGGTGCTCCAGGTCGTGGCCCCGCACGTCAAGGCGGGCGTGACGACCGAGGAACTGGACCGCATCTGCCATGACCACATCGTCAACGTGCAGCAGGCCATTCCGGCCAACGTGGGCTACAAGGGCTTCCCCAAGACCGTGTGCACCTCGGTCAACAACGTGATCTGCCACGGCATCCCGAGCCCCGGCAAGGTCCTCAAGGACGGCGACATCATCAACATCGACGTCACCGTCATCAAGGACGGCTGGCACGGCGACACCAGCCGCATGTACGTGGTCGGCACGCCCTCGGTGATGGCCAAACGGCTGGTAGACGTGACGCGCGAGGCGATGTTCCGCGGCATTCGCACGGTGAAGCCGGGCGCGACCCTGGGCGACATCGGCCATGCGATCCAGCAGTACGCCGAGGCCGAGCGCTTCAGCGTTGTGCGCGAGTACTGCGGTCACGGCATCGGCCGCATCTACCACGAGGACCCGCAGGTGCTGCATTACGGCCGCGCCGGCGAGGGCTTGGTGCTGAAGCCAGGCATGACCTTCACCATCGAGCCGATGATCAACGAGGGCGCGCGCCACACCAAGCTGTTGCCCGACGGTTGGACCGTGGTGACCAAGGACCGCAAGCTCTCGGCGCAGTGGGAACACACCGTGGCGGTCACCGAGGACGGCGTGGAAATCCTCACGCGGCTGCCGGGCGACGACAACGACCTATGACTCCTCCGTCCGCCGTCGATGAAGCTTCGGCGGTGCAGGACGGTGCCGGGCGGGCGGCTGCGATCCGCGAAGCCATCGCCACGGTCGATGCGGGGCTGGCCAAGGCGTTCGACGCCGACCCCAATGCCGACATCGACCGCCTGCTGCTGGCGCGTGCCGGCGCGATCGACGCCCAGGTGCGCAACGCCTGGAGCGCCTGCATTCCGTCGGGTGCGCCGCTCGCGTTGTTCGCCGTCGGCGGTTACGGGCGCGCCGAGCTTTTCCCGCAGTCCGACATCGACCTGCTGATCCTCGCCGAACCCGACGCACAGGCCGCGCATGCGGAAGCGCTGTCGGCGTTCGTCGCCTTGCTGTGGGATGCCGGCCTGCCGGTGGGTCACGCCGTGCGCTCGTCGGTGCAATGCACCGAAGCCGCATCGGACATCACCGTGCTCACCGCGATGCTGGAGGCACGCCCGCTGATCGCGCAGGTCGAGCACCTGCATGCGTTGCAGGCGGCCGTCGCGCCCAGCCTGGTGTGGCCGGCACGCGAGTTCTTCCTCGCCAAGCGCGAGGAGCTGCGCCTGCGCCACGCGCGCTACGAGGACACCGCCGACAACCTGGAACCCAACCTCAAGGAAGGGCCGGGCGGCCTGCGCGACGTGCAGACGTTGCGCTGGATGGCGTTGCGGATCGTCGGCACGGGCGACCTGGAATCGCTGGTGGCCATCGGCCAGTTCGGCGCGGACGAACTGGCTACGCTCGAACGCGAACGCCGCGCGCTGTCGCGCCTTCGTTTCGGCCTGCACCTGGTGGCCGGCAAGCGCGAGGAACGCCTGCGCTTCGACTACCAGAAGCTGCTCGCACAACGTCTGGGCCACGTCGACAACGCCGACAACCTGGCCGTCGAGCAGATGATGCAGGGCTTCTACCGCAGCGCCGCGCTGGTGCTGCGCATCGGCGAGCGGCTGCTGCAGCGTTTCGAGGAGCAGATCGAGGGCGAGGCGACGCCGATCGCCATCGACCATGCCTTCGAGCTGCGGCGCGATTACCTGGCCGCGCGCGACCCGAACTGGCCGCGCGATGCATTCGACGTATTCGCGCTGTTCGCGGTGTGGGCCTCGCACGATGCCGTGCGCGGGCTGCATTCGCAGACGGCACGCGCGCTGGCCGAGTCGTTGTCGCGGGTGCCGGCCTTCCAGCAGGCGGAGCAACCGTTGCGCGACCGCTTCATGTCGCTGTTGCGCGGGCCGCATCCCGTCCACGCACTCGAACGCATGGCAAGGCTGGGCGTGCTCGGACGCTGGATTCCGGCGTTCGCCAAGGTGTCCGGGCGCATGCAGTTCGACCTGTTCCATGTGTTCACGGTCGACCAGCACACGCTGGCGGTGCTGCGCAACCTGGCGCGTTTCGCGTCGGGCATCGCCGACGAACGCTTCAGCATGGCGCACGAGGTGTGGCCGCGCCTGCGCAAGCCGGAGCTGCTGTTGCTGGCCGGCCTGTTCCACGACATCGGCAAGGGTCGCGGTGGCGACCATTCCGAACTCGGGGCCGAGGACGCACGCATCTTCTGCAGCACGATGGGCCTGTCGCAGGCCGACACGTCGCTGGTGGAATGGCTGGTGCGCCAGCACCTGCTGATGTCGGTGACCGCGCAGAAGCAGGACATCGCCGATCCGGAGGTCATCCACCGCTTCGCCGGCAAGGTCGCCGATCGCGAACGGCTCGATCATCTGTACCTGCTGACCTGCGCCGACATCGCCGGCACGTCTCCGAAACTCTGGAACGCGTGGAAGGATCGCCTGCTGGCGGACCTGTACACGGCGACGCGCCTGGCGCTGCGTCGTGGCCTGGAACATCCGGTCGCGGGAGCGGAGCGCGCCAACGAAACCCGCGATGCGGCACGCGCGATGCTCGCAACGCTGGGCTTCGGGAACGACGAGGTCGACGCGCTGTATGCGCGCATGCCGGAGATCGGCTTCCAGCGCGGACGGCCCGACCAGATCGCATGGCAGGCGGCCTCGCTGCGCGGCGTGGCCGTGGGCGAGACGCGCGTGCGTGCACGTGCGCTGGGCGATGGCGCCGGTGCGATGGAAGTATTCGTGCATTCGCCGGACCGCGACGGCCTGTTCGCCGCCATCGTCGCCACGCTCGACCGACTGGGCCTGGCAATCCAGCAGGCGCGCGTCCTCGACGGTCCCAATGGCATGGTGTTCGACAGCTTCGAGGTGGTGCCCATCGACCCGCGCTGCCCGCCGTCGATCGACGAGGTGGAACATCGGCTTGCGTCCGCGCTGGCCTGCGACCTCGACCGCATCCGTCCCGCGCGCCGCGCACAGCCGCGCCACCTCAGGCATTTCCGCATCGCGCCGCAGATCGGTTTCGACACGATCGAGGAAGGCGGGCACCCACGTACGATGCTCAGCCTGGTGTGCACGGACCGTCCCGGCCTGCTGGCCGACGTGACGCACGTGATCCGCAGCCAGCGCCTGCGCGTGCACGACGCACGCATCGCGACGTTCGGCGAGCGCGCCGAGGACGTGTTCCAGATTACCCATCCCCATCACGACGGGCGCGACAGTGCGCTCGACGAAACGCAACAGCAGGCCCTGCGCGACGCGTTGCTGGCCAGCCTCGAAGGAGAGTGTTGAATGAGTTTGCAGAAGAAGACCGTCCGCAAGACCGCGCGCAAGAAGGTCGTGCCGAAGGCGCCGGGTGCCGAAGAGCTGAAGTTCATGGTCGACAGCGCATTCGAGCGTCGCGCGATGCTCACGCTGGACGAGATCGAAGGTTCGACGCGGCCGACGGTGGAACGGGTGATCTCCGGCCTGGAAACGGGCGAGTTCCGCGTCGCCGAACCCGACGGCAAGGGCGGCTGGACCGTCAACGAATGGCTCAAGAAGGCCGTACTGCTGTACTTCCGCGTCAACGACATGCAGGTCGTGGACGGTTACCCCGCCCCGTACTGGGACAAGGTGCCGGCTCGCTTCGAAGGCTACGGCGAAGCGGATTTCCGCAAGCTCGGCGCGCGCGTGGTGCCGGGCGCGGTGGCGCGCCGCGGTTCGCACATCGGCAAGGACGTGGTCCTGATGCCCAGCTTCGTCAACATCGGCGCGCACGTGGGCGAGGGCACCATGGTCGACACCTGGGCCACGGTGGGTTCATGCGCGCAGGTCGGCAAGCATTGCCACCTGTCCGGCGGCGCCGGCATCGGCGGCGTGCTCGAACCGCTGCAGGCCAGCCCGACGATCATCGAGGACCATTGCTTCATCGGTGCGCGTTCGGAAGTGGTGGAAGGCGTGGTCGTCGGCCACCACAGCGTGATCGGCATGGGCGTGTTCCTGGGCCAGAGCACGCGCATCTACAACCGCGCCACCGGCGAGATCACCTACGGTTACGTGCCGCCGTACAGCGTGGTCGTCTCCGGCCAGCTGCCGGCGAAGGACGGCTCGCATTCGCTGTACTGCGCGGTGATAGTGAAGCAGGTCGATGCGAAGACGCGCAGCAAGACCAGCATCAATGACCTGCTGCGCGGGTTGGCGGAGTAGCGGGGAGCGAGCGGGAGCGTCGCGGCTCGTCCGTTCCTGTTTCACGAACCCCACCCACCCCGTTCGCTCTTGCCAACACTCTTTCTCACTCCTCTCCACTCTCCACTGGTTCCATGACCACTCTGTACGGACTCAACAACTGCGACACCTGCAAGAAGGCCCGAAAGTGGCTCGACCGCTTCGGTGTGGGCCACACCTTCGTTGACTACCGCGACCAGCGGCAGTCGCCGGAAACGCTGGTGGAATGGAAGGAAAAGCTTGGCGGCTGGGACGCGATGATCAACAAGTCGTCGACCACCTGGCGCACGTTGCCGGAGCACCGCAAGGCACCGGGTTCTAATGCCGAATGGAAGCTGCTGCTCAAGGAGTATCCGCAGCTGATCCGCCGGCCGGTGGTGGTGACCGACGACGGCGCCGTCACCCAGGGTTTCAGTGACAACGGCTTCAAGAAGCGCTTCGGGATCGCCTGAGCTGGCATGAGCGACGTACTCGAGCTGACCTGCGAACTCATCGCGCGCCCGTCGGTAACGCCGGAGGATTCCGGCTGCCAGGCCCTGATCGCGCAGCGCCTGTCGTGCGCAGGCTTCCATTGCGAGCATCTGCGCTTCGGCGAGGTCGACAACCTGTGGGCCGTGCACGGAACCGACGGGCCTACGCTGGTGTTGCTCGGGCATACCGACGTCGTTCCGTCCGGACCGCGCGAGGCGTGGTCGAGCGATCCGTTTGCGCCCGAAGTGCGGGATGGTGGGCTGTACGGCCGCGGCGCCGCCGACATGAAGGGCAGCGTGGCCGCGTTCGTCATCGCGCTGGAGCGCTTCGTTGCGGTGCATCCCGGTCACGCGGGCCGCGTCGCGCTGCTGCTGACCTCCGATGAAGAGGGCGATGCCATCGATGGCGTCCGCAAGGTGGCCGACCTCTTCCGCGAACGCGGCGAGCGCATCGATTGGTGCATCACCGGCGAGCCGTCCTCCACGCGCGTGCTGGGCGATCTGCTGCGCGTAGGCCGACGCGGCACGCTATCGGCGACGCTCACCGTGCGCGGCGTGCAGGGCCACGTCGCGTATCCGGAAAAGGCGCGCAATCCGATCCACCAGGCAATGCCCGCGTTGTCCGAACTCGCCGCGCGGCGCTGGGACGAAGGCTACGAGACCTTCCCGCCCACCAGCCTGCAGATCAGCAACGTGCACGCCGGCACCGGCGCCAACAACGTGATCCCGGGCGAGCTGCAGGTGCTGTTCAACCTGCGCTACAACCCCAACTGGCATGCCGCACAGCTGGAAGCCGAATGCGAGGCCGTGCTGCAGCGTCACGGCCTGGAATACGAGGTGCGCTGGCACCGCGGTGGCGAGCCGTTCTACACACCGGAAGGCCCGCTGCGTGCCGCGGCACGCGACGTGCTCGCGTCGTTCGCAGGAGCGCCGCCGGAAGAGAGCACCGGCGGCGGCACGTCCGATGCACGCTTCATCGCGCCATTGGGTGCTCAGTGCATCGAGATCGGACCAGTCAACGCGAGCATCCACAAGGTGGATGAGCATGTGCGCGTGGCGGATCTGGAAGCGCTGCCGGATCTGTATCAGGCATTGATCGAGCGGATGCTGGTTGGCTGAAGATCGCTGCGGTTGAGGTTGAGGTTGCGGTTGTGGCTCTGGCTGCTGTCCGGTCGTGTTCGCCACGCGCGGCGAGAGGAACGATCGCGGCGTGCTTTGGCTGCCATTTGCCCTCACTCGCCGCTTTGGCTCGTCATCCCCGCGAAGGCGGGGATCCATGGACTTTTCATGCTTTACCGTAATGCTGTCAGAAGCAATCCAAAGCTTCCGTCCGTCTAAAGCCGGCCGGGTCACTTTTCTTTGCTGACCCAAAGAAAAGTAACGGCGGTTTCTAGACTCAAGTGCATCACTTGGGATCAGGAAGGCCGTGGATGGGAATCCGATACAGTCAGCTCAGCGCCGAAGAGCGCGGCACGATCATGGCGATGAAGGTCCATGGGGGCCAGTGGCCGCAGCATCGCCCTGGCGCTCAACCGTTCGCAGAGCACCATTGCCCGGGAATTGCGGCGCAATGGCTATCTGGCGGCGCATGAGTGCAGCCGGCTGGGGCGTCCGCGCATTGCCGGGGGCTACGACGCCACCCGCGCCGGGGCCCGGGCACGGCGCCTGCGTGCCCTGCCGCGCGTGCAGCGCAAGCTGCGGCCCGGCACCGGGTTGTGGCAGCACGTCTGCCGCCTTCTGCAGCGGCGCTGGTCGCCGCCCCAGGTGGCCCGCACACTGCGAACCCGCCATTCCCATCGACGGGACCTGCAGGTGTCGCACGAGACGATCTACACGGCGATCCACGCCATGCCGCGCGGTGAACTTCGCCGCCAGCTGGTCGGACTGCTGCGCTAGGGACGCGGCCGCCGCCGGCGTACCGGCCAGGGCCCCGAGGCGCGGGGCCGACTGCCCGACCTGCCCAGCATCCACCTGCGTCCGCCGGAAGCCAACGAGCGGCTCCTGCCTGGGCACTGGGAAGGCGATCTGCTCGTGGGCGCCCCACAACCGTTCGGCCATCGGGGTGCTGGTGTGCCGCCACAGCCTGTTCCTGAAGCTGGTCCCGCTGCGCGACGCCACGGCCCACGGCGTACTGGCGGGCTTTCGCGACGCCTTCGCTCCGCTGCCGCCGCCATTGCGCCAGACGCTGACCTATGACCAGGGCAAGGAAATGGCCCTGCATCGCCAATTGGCCGCCAGCACGGGCCTGAAGATCTACTTCGCCGATCCGCACAGCCCCTGGCAACGCGGCATCTGCGAGAACACCAATGGCCTGTTGCGGCAGTACTTCCCCAAGGGCACCGACCTGTCGATCCACTCCCGGCGAACCCTGGGCGAAGTGGCGTGGGAAATGAACCATCGGCCACGCAACACCTTGGGCTGGAGATCACCCGCCGTCGTGTTCTATGAACACCTCAAGGCCGCCAGGGGTGATGCACTTGGGACTTGATTCCGCCAACCCAAAGAAAGGGTCTTCCCCGACGAAGCAATCCCACGACCGGAAACGAAGTCGGTGCCTTCGCGAGTCGGCATCCTGTCTCCGCGCTCAGCAGCGCACGTCCTGTGCGCTGCCCTCCAGGGCTTGGGATGCGGTTGGCTGTTCAACAGCAACAGTGCTACGACGCAGGCGGGATATGTGCTTTCGCGCGTCATCCCCGCGAAATCGGGGATCAATGTTCGTTCATGCTTTCGACTCAGGCTGGGCGGCAGCAGTATTGGATAGAAGAACGCAGCACTAAAGTTCTGATCACGATTTCGCGAGGGCTCGATATTCGCGTGCCGCCCCCCGCTCTGATCCAAGTCTCACTTCCCCTCCGGCGCCAGCCGCAACGTGTACTCCGGCTTGCCTGGCAGGAATGGCGTGGGCCGCCCGTGTACCCAGTCGTCGTGACCGGCGCCCCAGAACGGCGACAGCGGATGGCCGCTTTGCCCGCCCGGCATGTGGGTGATGCCGTCGGCCTCGTGGCCGGGCGAGACCACCATGCGTTCCGATGCGCCGAAATCCGGTCCCTGCACGCGTGGCATTCCGCTGTCGCCTGGCAACTGGTCGCCGGGCATGCAGAGCGAGGGTTTGAGGAAGCTGGGCATCGCGCGGGACAGCGGGTGGCAGATCTTCGCAGTATTCCGCTCGCCCCAGGTGCGCGCATTCAGCGGGCCCAATTGTTTCAGCTCGTCGCGCACTTCGCGCGCGGCATCTTCGAACAGCGCCTCCCACGACGCGAAACGCCGCGGCAGCAAATGCGCAGGGCGCTGCGTCACCAGCGGCCAGGCGACGCCTTCGAAGTGCGAGAGGTTGGGCATGTCGAACCCGTCGCCGAGCGCGGCCTGCGCCGGCGCGGTGAGTCCGTCGAGCAGGCGATCGTGCACTGCCAGACGCCAGGCGCGCACGATGCGGTAGCTCACCGATTCGGCACTGGCGCGGTTCTCCCATTGCGTGGCCGCCACGGCGAGTGCGTGCAGTGCCGGTGTTGATGCCGCGGCATCGCGTTCGCGCAGCAACTGCCACCACGGCTGCAGGAACAGCGCACGATCGTCCAGCTGGATTGCCAGCAGGTCGCGTTCGGTGAACTGCTGCTTCGCGAACAGGCCGTTGCGGATCTGCATCGCGCGCGCGCCGTTCGCGTAACCGCCATCGCCGACCTGCGCGAGCAGCGCGCCTTCAACCACGCGCGTGTTCGCGGTCCAGACGCGTTGCACGCTGCCCACTGGCAGTGCCACGCCCGACGCCGTGGTCAGCGACCACGGCGGGCAAGTGCCCGCGTCCATCACCGTGCCGGCGCTGCACGTGCTCTGGCGCAGCGGGACCGGACCCAACAGGCGCCACGTCACGCGACCCTGGCTGTCGCCGATGGCGAGGTTCTGCCCCGGGATCGCGGTCCGGTCGGCCATCGGCAGCGCATCGTCCAGCGAATGGGCGTGGAGGAAGTCCGCCAGACCCAGGTTCATCGAGCCCGGCAGCTGCGCGATCCAGCGCAACGCGAGGCCGCTGCCGTCTTCCTCCCGATGGAGGATCGGACCCCACGACGTTTCCTCGACCGGGAACTCCACGTCGTCCTGTCCCGCCACGCCGATGCGCTCGATCGACCGCGTCACGCCGGGGCAGGCGGGCTGCGCACACGCGGGCACGCGCTGCCAGTCCAGCCAGTCGCCGTAGCTGTTGGTGAAGCCCCAGGCGATGTGCCCGTTGCTGCCGACCACCAGCGCGGGCAGGCCGGGCAGGGTGAAGCCGGTGGCGTCGACCTTGCCGTCGGGTGCGCGCGCATCCGGATAGCGCAGGCGCGCGCGGAACCAGATGTTCGGCGCGCGCAGGCCCAGGTGCATGTCGTCGGCGACGATGGCGCGTCCGTCGCGGGTCAGCTGGCCCGACACGGCGAAATTATTGCTGCCCACGTCGGAGCGCTCGGGAATCGCCGCAGGGGTTTCGTCCTTCGGCATCGGCAACGCGCGCAGGTCCACGGCGTCCGCCGCCGGCAGGACCGCATCGCCGCGCGGCCGCCCGGCCAGCGGTGCATCCCAGCGGGTGCCGTCGTGCGCGAGCAATGCGTACAGCGCGGGCGGCAGGTGCGGACGCAGGCGCCACATCGCCAGTTCGCGCTTGTTCGTCGAATCCTGCAGGTCGAAGTACATCGCATAGCCGGCCAGCGCCGAATCGGCCAGCGTCCAGGGCTCGGGTTGCGTGCGCAGCAGCAGGTATGGCCACGGTCGCGTTTTCAGTCCGGAGAGACCGGCGTTGACGCCGTCCACGTATGCCTGCGCCATGACGCGCTTGTCGCCGAGGATCGCGTCCATGTCCTGTCTGACGCGTGCACGCATGCGGTGCACGCGATGCTCCTTGTCCACGCCGATCGCGACCGGGCCGAACAGGGCCGCCAATTCGCCCGCGGCGGTGCGCCGCAGCAGGTCCATCTCGAAGTACCGCTCCTGCGCGTGCACGTAGCCGAGCGCACGCATTGCGTCGTTCTCGTTGGCCGCTTCCACGGTTACCGTGCCCAGTGCGTCGCGCTGGAGGGTGACGGGTGCCGACAGGCCGGGCAGGGCCAGTTCGCCCTGCAGCGGCGGCAGGCTGCCGCGCAGCAACCACCAGACGGCCGCCACCGCGACCAGCAGCACCACCAGCAGGCCGATCAGCCCGCGCTTGATCCATTTCGCCATGAAGAGTCCTCCCCGGGGCCGACTTTACCTGCTCGCCGCGAGCGCCGCGGACGGGCATGGCGGATTCGTTTCGCATGAAACGCTTGCAAGTGGCCGGAAGCTCAAGCAGGATCGGGCCATGACCTCCGACCTGACCGCCGTCCGCCACGCCACCGCCCTGCGCGGTCGCATGGCCGTGCCCGGCCAGGCCATCAACGTCGCGAACAACAACAATCGCAATAACGCCAGCCTCCCGCGGGCCGGCGATTAGCGCGCGTTGTAAACGACCGCAAATCGCTCACGAAGCCCGCGCCAAAAGCGCGGGCTTTTTCGTTTGTCCGTCCCTGAACAAGAGCCCGGTCATCCATGGCCGGACATCCCAAGAAAACCACCAACCTGGAGTCATCGACATGTGTTCCATCCTCGGCATCTTCGGCCTTCAACCCGGCGACGACACGCACACGCTGCGAAGGCGTGCGCTGGAACTGTCGCAACGCCAGCGACATCGCGGCCCCGACTGGAGTGGCGTGCATCTGGACGACGGCGCGATCCTCGTGCACGAGCGACTGGCCATCGTCGACCCGGCCGGCGGTTCGCAACCGCTGCGCTCGGCCGACGGCGAACTGGTGCTGGCCGTCAACGGCGAGATCTACAACCATCGGGAGCTCAAGCAGCAGCTCGCGCAGCCGTACGAATTCCAGACCGGTTCCGACTGCGAGGTGATCAACGCGCTGTACCGCCAGCGTGACGACGTGGCGGGCTGGCTGGACGAACTCAACGGCATCTTCGCCTTCGCCTTGTGGGACCGGACGAAGCGCCGCGTCCTCATCGCGCGCGATCCCATCGGTGTGTGTCCGCTGTACTGGGGTCATGACGATCACGGCCGCCTGTGCGTCGCGTCCGAGATGAAGGCACTGGTCGACGTGTGCGCCGACGTCGCGCAGTTCCCGCCGGGCCACTTCTACGACAGCGCCTCGGGCGAGCTGGTGAGGTACTACGTGCGTCCTTGGCGGGATTACGAAGCGACCCGCGGCGTGGAAGTGTCGAAGCAGGAATTGCGCGAAGCGTTCGAGCGTGCGGTGCACCGGCAGCTGATGAGCGACGTGCCCTATGGCGTGCTGTTGTCGGGCGGGCTGGACTCGTCGCTGGTTGCGGCCGTGGCGGCGCGTTTTGCCCGCAAGCGAATCGAGGATGACGACGCGACGGAGGCGTGGTGGCCGCGCCTGCATTCGTTCGCCATCGGGCTGGAAGGATCGCCCGACCTGGCCGCCGCCGAAATCGCCGCCAAGGCGCTGGGTACCGTGCATCACGGTTTCACCTACACCTTCGAGGAAGGCCTGGATGCCCTGCCGGAGGTGATCCGCCATGTCGAAACCTACGACGTCACCACCATCCGCGCGTCCACGCCGATGTTCCTGCTGGCGCGGCGCATCAAGGCCATGGGCGTGAAGATGGTGCTGTCGGGCGAGGGCAGCGACGAGGTGTTCGGTGGATACCTGTATTTCCACAAGGCACCGAACGCGCACGAATTCCACGACGAGACCATCCGCAAGCTCGATGCGTTGCACAACTACGACTGCCTGCGCGCCAACAAGTCGATGATGGCCTGGGGCGTCGAGCCACGTGTGCCGTTCCTGGACGTGGAATTCCTGGATGTCGCAATGCGCATGGATGCGGCGCAGAAGATGGTGCGCGTGGGACCGGACGGATCGCGCCGCATCGAAAAGGCCGTGCTGCGCGAGGCGTTCGAAGGCTATCTGCCGGATTCGATCCTGTGGCGGCAGAAGGAGCAGTTCAGCGACGGCGTGGGTTATGGATGGATCGACGGGCTGAAGGCGCACGCGGAGACGCAGATCAGCGATCGCGTGTTCGCCGCCGCGGCGAGCCGGTTCCCGGTCAACCCGCCGCAGACCAAGGAGGCGTACTACTACCGACACGTGTTCGAGCAGCTGTTCCCGGGCGTGGCTTGCGCGGAAACCGTGCCGGGCGGCAAGTCGATCGCGTGCTCGTCGCCGGCGGCCATCGCATGGGACGCGGCGTTCGCGAGCATGGCCGACCCGTCGGGACGCGCGGTCGCGGGCGTGCATCAGGCCGCGCTGGCGTGATCGAGTCCGCGCGTTACGCCAGAATGCACACATGACCGACATGCGTCCGGCGCCGCGCGCGTTGCTGGTGGACTTCGACGGCGTGCTCCGCCGTTGGCCGGAGAACGACTGGATCATCGAACGCGCCCATGGCCTGCCCATGGGCGCGATCCGCGCGGCTGCCTTCGAGCCTGCACTGCTCGCGCGCGCCATCACCGGAGCGATCAGTGATGAAGCGTGGCGGCAGGAAATCGTCGCGCGACTGCTGATGGCACACGGTTCCGCCGATGTCGGCGCCGCGGTTGCCGAATGGTCCACGCCGGCTGGCGCGCTCGATCCCCGCGTGCACGAGATCCTCGCCCAATGCCGCAACGGGCTGCGGCTGGTGCTGGTGACCAATGCCACCACGCGGTTGCCGCAGGACATGGCACAACTGGGGTTGGACGGCTTCTTCCACGCCATCGCCAATTCCAGTGCGGTGGGCAGCGCCAAGCCCGACGCGGCGATGTTCGAGGCGGCGCTCTCCATGGCTGGCGTGGCGGCCGACGAAGCCCTGTATGTCGACGATTCGCCGCGCAACGTGTCGGTCGCGCAGGCGATGGGCCTGCGTTCCTGTGTGTTCCGTGGACACGAGTCCCTGCGTGCGTTCCTCCAGTCGCATGGCGTATGGCAGACGGCCAATGCAATGGCCCGCTGGGACAGGTAACTTTGGCGCTCCGACAACAGTGAGGATGCGCCGATGGACCGTCGCCAGTTCCTGGCCGTGGGTGGTTTGACAGCTGCATCGCCGGTATTGGCACGAAGCGCTTCCGACGGCGCTGGCACCACTGCGGACCCCGGCTTGTTCCGCGAGGTCAACTTCATCCACGATGGGCTGGGTCTGTCGCCGCGCGAGTACGCCACGCTGTTGCACGACGCGACGACACAGCGCGACCTGCCCGGCGACAACTATTCCAACGGCGGCGTCATCGAAGAGCTGGAACAGGCCTTCGCACGCAAGCTCGGCAAGCAGGCGGCGATGTTCGTGCCGACCGGCACGCTGGCCAACCACATCGCGCTGCGCAAGCTAGCGGGCCAGGACCGGCGCGTGCTGGTGCAGGCGGAGAGCCATTTCTACGCGGACAGCGGCGACGCCGGCGAGGTGCTGAGCAACCTCAATCTCATCCCGCTGGTGGAAGGACGCAGCACGGTCGCGCTTGGCGACGTGCAGCGTTGGGTGGAACTATCGGCCAGCGGTCGCGTGCCGATGAGGGTCGGCGTGCTGTCGATCGAATCGCCGGTGCGCCGGCGCGACCACGAGATGGTCGACTTCGCGCAGCTGCAGCATGTGTGTGGCTATGCGCGCGAGCAGGGCATCCGCCTGCACCTGGACGGCGCGCGGCTTTTCAACCTGCCGTACCACTCCGGCCACGGCGTGCAGGAGTACGCCGCCTTGTTCGACACGGTGCTCGTCTCGGTGTGGAAGCACTTCAACGGCGCCTCCGGCGCGATCCTCGCCGGCGATGCGTCGTTCATCGAAGGCCTGTATCACACGCGTCGCATGTTCGGCGGATCGCTGCCGCAGGCGTGGCCGACGGCAGCGGTGGCCATGCAGTTCGTCGACAGCTATGAGGCCGACTACGCGCGGGCCTGGCAGGCAACGGACCGTGTCCTCGCGTTGCTCAGGACCGATCGTCGCTTCAAGGTCCGCAAGGTGCCCATGGGCACCAGCCGGTTCTTCCTCTCGGTGACGGACGCCGATGCCGCGGCGGTACGCGAGCGTGCGCGGCAGCAGGGCGTGCTGCTGCCCCGCCCCAATCCGGAAACGGGCGAGTTCGCGATGCAGGTGAACCCGAGTGTCCTGCGCACCACGCCGGAGACGATTGCCCAAGGGCTGCTGGCCGCAGCGAAGGCCTGATCTGCGAACAGGCGGCGACGCTGCCCGCGACTGCAACTGCGACTGATTCCGATTAGAACGCGGTTCGTCGCGTTCGGGCACCCTATGCGCCTGGCAAGGAGGTTCCCCCATGAAAGGCCATCCGGAAGTCGTCGAATACCTGAAGCAGCTGCTGCGTGGCGAACTGGCCGCGCGCGACCAGTATTTCATCCACTCGCGCCGCTACGAGGACATGGGCCTGCATGCGCTCTACGAGCGGCTGGACCACGAGATGCAGGAAGAGACCGAGCACGCCGACGCGTTGCTGCGCCGCATCCTGTTCCTCGAAGGCGATCCGGATATGCGGCCGGAGTCGTTCGTGGCCGGCTACACGGTCGAGGAGATGCTGCAGCGCGACCTGGAGGTCGAATACCAGGTGCGCGGCGCCCTGGCGCAGGGCATCGCGCTGTGCGAGCACCACGGCGATTTCGTCAGCCGCGACATCCTGCGCGCGCAACTGCAGGACACCGAGGAAGACCACGCGCACTGGCTGGAGCAGCAGCTCGGCCTGATCCGGCGCTTGGGCATCCAGAACTACCTGACGGCGCGACTGGCGCAGAAACCGTCGGCGGAGTGATCGTTGCACGGGCCGGTCTCTGGCCCGCCTGCGGCAGCCGCGATGAATGCCGTAGCCCGGGTAAGCGAAGCGCACCCGGGTTGTCGTCCTGTTCCCGGGTGCGCTTCGCTTGCCCGGGCTACGAAAGCAACAGCGATCAGCCTCGACGACTCAGCCGGTACACCGTCGTGTGCAGCGCAGTCACGCCTTCTTCGATGAACTTCGGCTGCGCCTGCAGGATGTCGCGGCGCTCCAGCATCGTGACGTCCCAGTCGTGTCCGTAGAGGGCGCGCACTTCGTCTTCGATCACGCTGAAGGGCGGGCCTGCCTTCTCGTGCTGCGGATATTCCAGCGTGATCAGCAGACCACGACATTCCCGTGGCAGGCGCGCGTACAACTCGCGTGCGTAACGACGTCGCAGGTCGGGCGGCAGCGCTATGAGCGCAGCACGGTCGAACACGGCGGCACAGTCGCCCAATGCGTCCTCGTCCAGCGCGAACGCGTCGCCGCAGATCAGTTCGATGTTGCCGGCCTCGTAATGACGGCCGTAACGCGACTCGCGCACCGATGGCGTGAGCCGGTGTTCGGCGAAGAACGCCTCCACTGCGATCCGCGACAGCTCCACGCCCAGCACGCGATAACCCTGCGCTGCGAACCAAGCCATGTCGTGCGTCTTGCCGGCCAGCGGCACGAACACGCGCGCCTCGGTCGACACCTGCAACGAAGGCCAGTGCTTGAGCATCAGCGGCGTCGGCGCGTCCTGATGGAAGCCGATCTGGTTGTCCTGCCAGTGCTGGTGCCAGAACTCGGGTTGCATGCGCGAATCCGTCGATTGTGCTGTTACGCCGGCGTATCACCGTCATCCCGGCGAAAGCCGGGATCCATCTTGATTCTGCCCCCGTGAGCGGCGGCTGATGCTCAGATCGGATGGATTCCAGTTTTCGCCTGGAATGACGACGATAGGCGGCCGACACTTCCGAAATGGATTCCAGCTTTCGCTGGAATGACGATGGATTACTCCACCGCCAGCCCTTCGACCTTCTGCCAGCCACGCGGCAGCAGGCCACCACGGGTGGCGCGGGTGCCGAGGTACGTGTCCAAGTCCTTGAAGGGCAGGGACATGGTGCGCGCGCCCGACTTCACGACCAGCGTGCCGCCCGGCGACACCACGGCGACGGCGACCACGCGTTCGGTGCCCAGCTTGGCCTTGGGGATGTCGATGAGCTTGTTGCCCTTGCCCTTGTCGAGCTCGGGCAGCTCGCCGACCGGGAACACCAGCAAATGGCCGACATTGGTAACCACGGCGATGCGGTCCTGTTCGACGTTCGCCACGGGCGCGGGCTGCACCACCTTCGCGCCCGGCGTCAGCGAGAGCATGGCCTTGCCCGCCTTGTTGCGGCCGGTGAGGTTCTCGAAGCGGGTGACGAAGCCGTAGCCGTGGCTGGAGGCCAGCACGAAACGCGTATCGTTGTCGCCGCTGGCCAGCGCCTGGAACGAGGCTCCCGGCGCAGGCGAGAAGCGACCGGTAAGCGGCTCGCCGTTGCCACGCGCCGACGGCAGCGAATGCACCACGGTCGAGTAGGCGCGGCCGGTGGAATCCAGGAACGCCACCTGCTGCGTGCTGCGGCTGCGCACCGCGGCGAGCAGTTCGTCGCCCTCGCGATAGCTCAGCGATGCGGGGTCGACGTCGTGGCCCTTGGCCGCGCGCACCCAGCCCTTCTCGCTGATGACCACGGTCATCGGCTCGCTGGCGACCAGTTCGGTCTCGCTCAGCGCCTGCGCGGCCTCGCGTGCGACCAGCGGCGAACGACGCGCGTCGCCGAACTTCTTCGCGTCGGCCAGCAGTTCGTCCTTGATCAGCTTCTTCAGCTTGGCCTTGCTGTCCAGCGTGGCGATGATGCGTTCGCGTTCGGCCTTGAGCTCGTCTTCCTCGCCGCGGATCTTCATCTCCTCCAGGCGCGCGAGCTGGCGCAGCCGGGTCTCGAGGATGTAGTCCGTCTGCTCCTCGGTGAGCTTGAACCGCTTCATCAGCACCGGCTTGGGCTCGTCCTCGGTACGGATGATCCTGATGACCTCGTCCAGGTTGAGGAAGGCGACCAGCAAACCTTCCAGCAGGTGCAGGCGACGCTCGACCTTCTCCAGTCGATGCTTCAGGCGGCGCGTCACCGTTTCGGTGCGGAACGCCAGCCATTCGGACAGCAGCGCCTTCAGCCCCTTCACCTGCGGGCGGCCGTCGCGGCCGATCACGTTGAAGTTGACCCGGTAGCTCTTTTCAAGGTCGGTCGTGGCGAACAGGTGGCCCATCAGCTGTTCGGCATCCACGCGGTTGCTGCGGGGAACCAGCACGATGCGGGTCGGGTTGGCGTGGTCGGACTCGTCGCGGATGTCCTCCAGCCACGGCAGCTTCTTGGCGCGCATCTGCGTGGCGATCTGCTCGATCACCTTGCCCGGCGAAGTCTGGTACGGCAGCGCGGTGATGACCAGGTTGCCGCCGTCCTTCACGTACACGGCGCGGGCGCGCACGCTGCCCAGGCCGGTCTCGTACATCTGCTGCAGGTCCGCCGCAGGCGTGATGATCTCTGCCGTGGTCGGGTAGTCCGGGCCGCGCACGTGCTCGCACAGGTCGCGCGTGGTCGCATCCGGGTCGTCCAGAAGGCGGACGCAGGCGCTGACCACTTCATTGAGGTTGTGCGGCGGCACGTCGGTGGCCATGCCCACCGCGATGCCCGTGGTGCCGTTGAGCAGCAGGTGCGGCAGGCGCGCCGGCATCCAGCTGGGCTCTTCCAGCGTGCCGTCGAAATTGGGCGACCAGTCCACCGTGCCCTGGCCGAGTTCCCCCAGAAGGACCTCGGCGATGGGCGTCAGCTTGGCCTCGGTGTAGCGCATGGCCGCGAACGACTTGGGGTCGTCCGACGAACCGAAATTGCCCTGGCCCTCGATCAGCGGATAGCGGTACGAGAACGGCTGCGCCATCAGCACCATAGCCTCGTAGCAGGCGCTGTCGCCGTGAGGGTGGTATTTGCCGATCACGTCGCCGACGGTGCGCGCGGACTTCTTGGGCTTGGCGGCCGCGTTCAGGCCCAGCTCGCTCATCGAGTAGATGATGCGGCGCTGCACCGGCTTCAGGCCGTCGCCCAGGAAGGGCAGGGCGCGGTCGAGCACCACGTACATCGAGTAGTCGAGATAGGCGCGCTCGGCGTACTCGCGCAGCGGGATCTGCTCGAAGCCGTGGAAGACCGGACGTACGGTGTCGTTCATGCAGTGATGCGTTCGAAGTGGATCGGGACGATTCTAAACGGCCGCGCGCCCTGGTCCGGCGGCGGCGCCACGCGAGGTCCGGAAGCGGACCAGCGTCTCAGCGATGGAGTTCGCCGGAGGACTCGGGCTGGTAGCGGATGGAGAGCACGCGCAGGCGGATCGTGCGACCGCCGGGCACGGGCCATTCGATGGAGCCGCCGACCCGCAGGCCGAGCAGGGCGCTGCCCACGGGGGCCAGGATCGACACCTTGTGCGGGCTGCCGTCGGCGTCGCGCGGGTAGACCAGGGTCATCTCGTGCTCCTCGCCGCTGGTTTCGTCGAGGAAGCGGGCGGTGGAGTTCATGGTGATCACGTCGGCCGGCATCTGCGCCGGCTCCACCACCTCGGCGCGTTCCAGTTCGGCCTCCAGCGCGGTGGTGTCGATGCCCTGCGCCAGCGGCTGTTCCAGCAGCGCTTCGATGCGCTCCACGTCCAGTCGGGACATGAGCAGGGGCGGTGGTGTCGGTTCGGACATGCGGGTCTCCAAAGCAGTGCGGGCGACGCACCGGGTGCGTCGCCCGCCGTTCTCGTGATGTCCGCGGAACATAGCCCTGATCCGCGGCGGCGGCAACCGGCTGGCAGTGTGTGGCGGCGGGTCGGGCGGCGCCTTGAGTAGGGTCAGCCCACGGGAATGGCCGCGGGCGTGTGCCGATTAAGGGATGGTAAAAATGTTTGTCACGGGCCGTTGACAACGTGCGCCGCGCACCGCAACATACGCGGCCTCGCACGGCGAAACCCGTAGCGATGCCCAGGTGGCGGAATTGGTAGACGCACTAGTTTCAGGTACTAGCGGGTAAAACCGTGGAGGTTCGAGTCCTCTCCTGGGCACCAACTGATACACGCTGATGGCTCCGGCCGCAGCAGACATGAAAAACCCGCGCATAGCGCGGGTTTTTTGTTTTCGGTGCCATGGTCGGCGCCCAAGGGCAGCGCCGGCATCGCACCGGTCGACGAATGGACGACACGATGCCGCCCCCGGCGCGGCGGTCACGTCTCCGATGTGCGTGAACGCATCTTCATCATCATCTTCTTCCGCCTAGCTCGCTTCTTCTTCCTCTTCTTCCTTGTTCGCGGCGTGGCGATACGTTGCTCGGAGCCTTGCGCGCGTTCGCATGATGTTCCGATGCAGCGGGGCGATGAAGTTCGACAGTGCATCCACAAAGCCAACTTCCCTGAACGTCCATTTCACGGTTGGCATACCCACGCACGGACATGCTGCATGCGTGAGCACGAACACACGCATGCGAAGCGACATGGCACCCGCGCGGGGAAAGCTCGGCATCGTGATGCCCGGCCTGGGCGCAGTGGCGACGACCTTCATCGCCGGCGTGGAAGCGATCCGCAAGCACGGCGCGCAGCCGATCGGTTCGCTGACGCAGATGGGTCGCATCCGCCTGGGCAAGCGCACCGAGAACCGCTGCCCCTACATCCGCGACTTCGTTCCGCTCGCGCACCTGGACGACGTCGTCTTCGGCGGCTGGGACGTCTACGAGGACAACGTGTACGAAGCGGCGCGCAATGCACGCGTGCTGGATGCGCCGATCCTGGAGTCGGTGCGATCGGAACTCGAAGCGATTCGCCCGATGGAGGCCGTCTTCGACCAGGCCTGCGTGCCGAACCTCGACGGTCACCACGTCAAGCGTGCCTCCGGCAAGATGGCCATGGCCGAAGCGGTCATCGACGATCTGAGCCGCTTCCGCGACACCCACGACTGCGCGCGCATGGTGATGGTGTGGTGCGGGTCGACGGAGAAGTACATCCAGCCGTGCGACGTGCACGCCACGCTGGACGATTTCCTGCAGGGCCTGCGCGAGGACCACCCGGCCATCGCGCCGTCGATGATCTACGCCTACGCCGCGATCTCGCAGGGCATTCCATTCGTCAACGGTGCGCCGAACCTGACCTGTGACGTGCCGGCATTGATCGAGCTGGCCGCGTTGACCGGCACGCCGATTGGCGGCAAGGACTTCAAGACCGGACAGACGCTGATGAAGACCATCCTGGCGCCCGGTCTGCAGGCGCGCGCGCTGGGCATCCGCGGATGGTTTTCGTCCAACATCCTGGGCAATCGCGACGGACTGGTGCTGGACCACCCCGACAACTTCCGCACCAAGGAAGTCTCCAAGCTGAGCGTGCTGGAGGACATCCTGCGCCCGGACCTGAGCCCCGAGCTCTACGGCGACCTGTATCACAAGGTCCGCATCAACTATTACCCGCCGCATGGCGACAACAAGGAAAGCTGGGACAACATCGACATCTTCGGATGGCTGGGCTATCCGATGCAGATCAAGATCAACTTCCTGTGCCGCGACTCGATACTCGCCGCGCCCATCGTGCTGGACCTGGCGCTGTTCGCCGATCTCGCCAAACGCGCCGGCATGTCGGGCATCCAGGAGTGGCTGTCGTTCTATTTCAAGTCGCCGCAGACCGCACCGGGACTGCGGCCCGAGCACGACATCTTCCGGCAGCTCATCAAGCTGCAAAACACGCTGCGGCACATGATGGGCGAGGACCTGATCACGCATCTGGGCCTGGACTACTACGAGGAACCGGTGGAAGCGGTGCGATGATCGAAGCCGTCACCTTCTGGAACGAGCCCAACAACAAGTCGCACTGGGACATGGAGGTCGATCCCGAGTGGCGGCTGTATGCGCAGATGGTGCGGACCGCCGCGCAGGCGGTGAAGGCGCAGAGCCCGCAGGTGACGCGCGTGCTCGGCGGCATCTCGCCGATCGATCCGCACTTCATGACGCGCTTGCAGGAGTTCGACGCGCTGCAGGACCTGGACGCCGTCGCCGTGCACGGGTTCCCGCTCGACTGGAACCTGTGGCCGATCCACGAGTGGCGCGAGCGCGTGGCCGATATCGAGGCCGTGACGCAGTTGCCCGTCTGGGTGACGGAAGTCGGCGTGTCGAGCTTCGGCGCGGAAGAGGTGCAGGAATTCGGGTTGCGCCGTACCGCCGAGCTGCTGTGCGGGCGCGTCGACCGCATCCACTGGTACAGCCTCTATGACCTGCCGCGTGCATGGGAGGCGACGACACGGCATCGTGAGGCGGAAGGATCGTCGTACTACCGGCATTTCTACATGGGACTGCTCCGTGAGGACGGAACGCCCAAGCTGGCCTTGCAGCAGTTCACCGAATACACGCCGGAGATGGGGATCTGCCAGTGGTTCCACTTCGAGGACCACCGGCTGGATTCGGCAGTGGCATGGCTGCGCCGATTGGGCGTGCGCCGGCTGCGTACGGGGCTCAGCTGGGCCGACCATCTGCGGCCGGATTCCGAACGCTGGTTCGACCGGATGATGACGGCGCTGGACGGCTTCGACCTGACCGTGACCTTCTGCTTCACGCCCGAGTGCAAGGGCGTGCGACCGCATCACACCAGTCCGCCGCAGGATACGCAGGAGTTCACCGATTTCTGCGAGTCGATGATGCGGCGCTACGCCTGACGTATCGCATGAACGCCGTGCGCGATGCGGACCCGTTGAGCGCGTGGCTGCAGCACATGCGCAGCGGCGAGTGGGAGCTGGCATGGCGCATCACCGACAGCCAGCTGCCACGGCGTGCGCGCGAACCGTGCTGGCATTGGCCGCGCCACCTGCAGTACCTCTGGACGGGCCAGTCGCTGCGGGGGCGACGCGTGCTGGTGCACTGCTATCACGGGCTTGGCGACACGCTGCAGTTCATCCGCTACATGCCGTTGCTGAAGCGGGTTGCAGGCGAGGTGACTGTGTGGGTGCAGCCTGCGCTGATGCCGCTGCTGGAAGGCATCGACGGCGTGGACCGGTTCGTGCCGCTGCACGACGGTGCCCCGGACGTGGATCGCGATGTCGACGTCGAGATCATGGAGCTTGCGCATGTCTTCCGTACCACGCCGGAGACGGTGCCCGGCAGGACGGCGTACCTGCACGTCGAGCCGATGCGACTGGGTGAAAGCGGACGTCCTCGTGTCGGTCTGGTGTGGAGGGCTGGCGACTGGGCACCGGAACGGTCGATCCCGCTTGCGCAGATCGAACGCATCGCCGACGTCGCCGGCATCTCTCTCCACATCCTGCAGCCGTTCGCCGCGGAGGCCGGCTGGCGCGGACAGTTCGGCATCTGGCATGGCGAGTTCGACCTGCCTGGTTATGCGCGCATCGTGCGAGCGATGGATTTGATGATCACCATCGATTCCATGCCGGCGCACATGGCGGGAGCGCTCGGCGTGCCGGTCTGGACGCTGCTCGGCGCGCCGGCCGACTGGCGCTGGATGGACGGGCGCGACGATACGCCGTGGTATCCGCGGATGCGCCTGTTCCGACAGGAGCGGTCGGGAGACTGGGCAGGCGTGATCGGCCGTGTCGCACGCGAACTCGCGCACTGGGCAGACACGCGCGTCAGCGCAGGCCCAGGCGGCTGACCAGGGCGCCCCAGCGTCCGCGTCGATAGGCGACCGCATGGTAGGTCGTGAGAGCGCCTCGCGCCCATGCGATGTACAAGGCGCGGACGCGAAACGAGCGTGCAAACCGGAACACGCGATGGGTCCATGCGGAAATGGTCTTGCGCATGCGATAGACCAGCCGGCGCTGCGACGTTGGTGTATCGGCGTCGGGGCGCACGCGCTTCAACGGCGTGATCGGGCCGCGATGATGTGCGAGCCGGTATGCCAGACCTTCACGACGCTGTCGTAATCCGGCGGCCTGCGTCCGTGCGACGAAGTCAGCGTCAACCTCGGTCAGCTGCAGGCGGTTCTCGGCGAGCCCTTGCGAGAGGATCGATGCGATTCGCGGCGAGCGCACGACCACGACGTTGGTGCCGCGCCAGTCGGAGGAATACGGTTCCACCCACGCATCGCCGAACGAGACGTCGGCGGTCTCCGCCATGACGTCGTCGCAGAAATTGCAGGCCGCGTCCATGAAGAAGCCGGCCCCCCAATCGCCGTCCACCAGATGCCACCAGTCGCGATCCACCACACGACCGTCGCGCAGCGTCAGCACCGCGTTGTACCAGCTGGCAGGCCGGCCTTCGAGCTTGCGTCGGAACTCGACGCGTTCGACGTCCTGCAACCCCACGCCCATCTGCCAGGCCAGGCTCTCGACGAAGCGGGCGCTCTTCATGTGACCGCAAAACAGGCCGAGCGTGTGGCGTATACGCTCGCGTACCACCGGTTGTTCGCGGCGCAGCAGCTGAACCGCCTTGATGAAGCACGGAATTCCGATCACGGCGTATCGGCCAGGAGTACTGAGGATCTCGCGGAGGATCCCCGACATCTCGACCGGGTAATACCGGGAGCGCGCACCGCTGCGCAGCTCGTCACCAGTGCGCGAGAGGCGGTAACGGAAGAACCGTCCATCGTGATCTGGATCCTCTACTGGATGGATGTGTGCGACGGCGTCGACGTCGCCGCGTCGCAGCAGTTCCCGCGCCACCCAGGTGGTCAGGCCGCCGGAGCTGCCGTCGCGACGGAAGTCGTCTTCGGCCACGTGGCCCACGTAGGCGGCCACGAATCGCCCGGTGGCATCGTCGTGGCGGTGGGCGTGCGGGAAGCACTCAGCCGCGATCGCGTCTTCGTTCGCAGCCGACGGCGAGAACGGACAGGTGTGCGCGAAGTGCGGGGCGCCGGCGTGATCCCAGCCTCTCGGGCCATCAGGGCGCAGAAGCCCATGTACGTCGAAGCGCATATGGGCACCGCGCCCGCCACTTTGGGCCACGCAGCTTCCGCAGCCGATGCAAAGGCCCGCACGCACCATGTCCGGGGGGCGAAGCGTTGGCGTGTTCATGCCGCCAATGCCCGGGCGAGGTAGCGATGCGATACCTCGCGCTGCCGTTCGATGCAGCGCTTCACCGCGATTCCCGGCGGCGCATCGAGCAGGCGGTCGCAGTCCGCCTGCGTGGCCCCGGCATCGAGCAGGCGCCGTTCGTCGCCCACCTGTGCGAGCAGGCAGCGCAGCTTGACCGCGCGATACCACGAGCCTTCGCACACGAATGGCTTGTCGTTGCGCAGCGCGAACACGCAACCGTGGAAGAAGTTGGTCACCACCGCCTCCGCGCGGGCAATGAACGTGGCGTATTCATGCGGCCCGGCGTCCAGCCACTGCACGTCAGCCCAGTCGTTGCGATAGCCGATGCTGACGACGGGAAGGCCGCGCTGCCGCGCCCAACGCTGCGTCGCGTCGATGAATGCGGGCGAGAAGCCGTGGCCATACACCGCAAGGTATCCGGCCGCCCATGCCTGCGGCCGCCGTGCGGGCGGAAACGCCAGGCAGGGATCGAGTACGAGCTGTGGATCACGTCCCGTCGCATCGTGTACGGCCCGCCGCGAGGCCTCGTCGCGAACGGCGATGCGCTGGAAGCGCCGCAATCGTTCCGACCATTGGCGATCGAGCCCCTGGGACACATCGTGATGCCCGAAACTGGCGGCGTACGACACCAGCGTGCGATCGCGGATCCCTTCGCCATAGAACAACGCGCAGCCGCCGTACCACGGATGCGACAGGTTCCAGACCTCGTCGCTGCCGACCACCACGGCGTCGCATTCGGGCAATGTCCGCGCGTCCTCCAGCTTGAATGCGGGCGATAACGGGAGCGCGGCGAAAGCGCGGAAGAACCGCCGCACCTTGCGTCGGTAAGCGCGACGGTCGGTGGCCGAACTTCGCTGCGGCAGGGTTGGCCGCAGGGCGCAACGCCATTCCGCGCGATCCACCCGCGGGCAGGCGTGGTCCAGCAGTACAGCCTCGTGTCCCATGGTGCGCAGCCCGTCAACCAGACAGCGCGCCTGCCAGTAGCTGCCGTAGTTGATGCAGCGATGGAAAGTCAGTACCCCGATCTTCACGATCCCGTCCAACGTTGGTGCCGATTCTGGTCGCGATGCCCTCGCCACCAGCACGCATGACCCGGTTCCTGCTGATACGACACGCCACCACTGCCGACCCCGGCGTTCGCCTGAGCGGGCGGAAGGGCGGTGTGAGTCTCGACGAGGCCGGGCGTCTGCAGGCGCAGTCGCTGGCGCAACGTCTGGCGCATGTCCCGATCGCGGCGATCCTCGTCAGTCCGCTGGAGAGGACGCTGGAAACCGCACGACCACTGTCGACGCTACTTGGCATTCCCATCGAGCGCTGTGAAGATTTCCTCGAAATCGAGTTCGGCTCGTGGACCGGTCGCACGTTCGACGAGTTACGCAACGATGAGCAGTTCCGCCGCTTCAACGAACTGCGCAGCTGCGCCGGCGCGCCCTCGGGCGAACTGATGCTGCAGGCACAACTGCGCATGGTCGCCGGACTCGACCGCCTGCGCGCGCGATACCTGCAGCGCACCGTGGCCGTGTTCACCCATTGCGACATGATCCGTGCCGCCATAGCGCACTACGCCGGCATCCCGCTCGATCTGATGCAACGCCTCCAGATCGACCCGGCTTCGGTCAGCGTGATCGACCTGGGCGACGACTGGGTGCGTATCGTCTGCATCAACGACGTAGGCGGCGTACAGCTGTCCGCATGAGTCCGCTACGCCATCCCGGTGGGCCTGTTCCTGTACACGTGCAGGCTGCGATTCTGGACGAACATCGCGTGCCCGCTTCTCCTTTGTGCATGCGACGTGCCATGCGTGCTCGACTGTAAAATGGACGTAGCCTCCTCGTCGCTTCTTTCTTCTCGCGACTTTAAAACCGCACATGGGAAACTGCAGTCGAAGCTGAAGCGGGCGGTCCCACTCGCACACACCGATTCCAAACCTTTGCAGTCGAATCCTGTGTAGTCGAACGGCCGCCGGTCTTACCGCATTGGACGGAGGTGGCCGCCGAAACGAAGAGACGTTCCAGAGCCTGTTCCGCACGGCGGACCGGCCGGCTTCCAGAAGGGTGAGAGTGGAAGGCCGGGGCCGACATCCGTCGATCAGTCGACGGGCGGTGTGACGCGCCGGGCAGGAAAAGTCCAGTGGTCCGCGGCGGGAACCTGCCCGTCGCCCGTCCGAACAAGTCCGCAATGCGTGCCTGCTCCGCTGCGGATGTTTTGCAACCAATCTGCTGCAAGAAGCGTCGCCGGCCTTCATTCACGGCGATGGCCTCGCTCGGCCCGAATTCAGCAGTGAACAGGGCTCGCGAGCGGCAGGTCCGAATCCGAGAAGGGAAAGAATATGGATGGCGTAGTTCGTTCGAAACACGAATCGCGGAAGCGGGCCCTGGTGGCTGGCGGAGCGGGTTTTCTTGGGGCGCACCTGTGCCGGCGATTGATCGACGACGGCTACGACGTGATCGTGCTGGACAGCCTGGTGACGGGACGCCTGAGCAATCTGGGCGACCTTCCTTCGCGCAGGCGCCTGCGGTTCATCCGGCACGACGTGACACGGCGCTACGACGCGGCGGTCGACGTGGTGTTCAACCTCGCGTGCTGCGCGTCTCCGGTGCATTACCAGGCTCAGCCAGTGCACACGCTGCAGACGTGCATGGAAGGTTCGCTGAACCTGTTGCAGCTCGCGCAGCGCCGTGGGACGCGGATATTCCAGGCCTCGACCAGCGAGGTCTACGGCGAGCCGGAAACGCATCCGCAGAAGGAGTCGTACCGCGGCGCCGTCAGCACCACCGGTCCGCGGGCGTGCTACGACGAAGGCAAGCGCTGCGCCGAGACGCTGTTCTTCGACTATCACCGGCTCTATGGCGCCGACATCAAGGTCGCGCGCATCTTCAACACCTATGGCCCGTACATGCGCGAGGACGACGGGCGCGTGGTCTCCAACCTGATCGTGCAGGCGATCCGCGGCGAACCGATGACCATCTACGGCGACGGCAGCCAGACGCGCTCGTTCTGCTACGTCGACGACCTGATCGAAGGCATCGTGCGGCTGATGGACATGCCGCGGGAGTTCCCCGGCCCGGTCAACCTGGGCAACCAGCAGGAAGTCACCGTGCTGGAACTGGCAGAACGCATCCTGGAGATGACGGGTTCATCGTCGCGGCTGGTGCGCAAGCCGATTCCGGTGGACGACCCCACGCGGCGCTGCCCGGACATCACCGTCGCGCGCGAGCACCTGGGCTGGTCGCCGCAGGTGCCGCTGGAGGAAGGCCTGCGTCGAACCATCGCATGGTTCCGCCAGGAGGAAGCCGCGCGCACGGCGCGTCGCGACGCTCGGGAGGTCCACCATGACGTCGCGTGAGGGCCATGGCAACGGTGGCAGCGCGACCAGGGGGCGCGTGCTGATCACCGGCGGCGCCGGTTTCGTCGGATCGCATCTGGCCGACGAACTGCTTGCGCACGGGTACCAGGTGCGCGTGCTGGATGTACTGGCCGAGCAGGTGCACGGAGAGTCTCCCGCGTGGCCGGCGTATCTGGCGGACGAGGTCGAGCGGATCCGCGGCGACGTGCGCGACCCCGAGGCGGTGCGCGCGGCGCTCGACGGCGTGGACCGGGTCTTCCATCTGGCCGCTGCGGTCGGCGTCGGCCAGAGCATGTACGAGATCGTGCATTACACCGACATCAACAACCGTGGCACGGCGGTGCTGCTGGAAGCGCTGGTCTCATCGCCGGTGGATCGGCTGGTGGTGGCCTCCAGCATGAGCGTTTACGGCGAGGGGCTGTACGCCGACGCGCGTGGGCGCGAAGTCGCTCCGCCGGAGCGCAGCCCCGATGCACTGCGGCGCGGCCAGTGGGAGCTCTACGAGGACGGTCACGCGCTGACACCGATGCCGACGCACGAGGGCAAGACACCGGCGCCGACGTCCGTCTATGCGTTGTCCAAGCTCGACCAGGAGAAGCTCTGCCTGATCATCGGCCAGGCCTACGGCATACCCACCACCGCGCTGCGCTTCTTCAACATCTATGGCACGCGCCAGGCGCTGTCGAATCCGTACACCGGCGTGCTGGCGATCTTCGCGTCGCGCTATCTCAACGGCAAGGCGCCGCGCATCTTCGAGGACGGCAGGCAGCGGCGCGATTTCGTGCATGTACGCGACGTGGCACGCGCGTGCCGCCTCGCCATGGAGCGACCGCAGGCGAGCGGGCGCGCGATCAACATCGGCAGCGGCCAGGCGGTGACGGTCGCGGCCATCGCCGAGCAGATGGCCAAGGCGATGGGCATGGACGACCTGCCGCCGCAGATCACCGGCAACTTCCGCGCTGGCGACATTCGCCATTGCTTCGCCGACATTTCGTTGGCGCGGGAGTTGCTGGGTTATCGCCCGCAGGTTTCGCTGGCCGAAGGCATGCGGGAGCTGGTCGGATGGATGCAGGACCAGACCGCCGTGGACCGCGTCGACACCGCGGTGGCCGAACTCGAGCGCCGAGGGCTGCAGCTATGAGTCCGCGCGCCGACGCGACCGCACGGAGCGGCTCGGGTTCGCGCCCACTGGATCCGCGGCCGGTGCTGATCACCGGCGGCGCCGGATTCATCGGCACCAACCTGGCCGCGCGCCTGCTGGAAGAGGGACGACGCGTGCTGCTGTTCGACAACCTCTCGCGCCCCGGCGTGGAGCGCAACCTGCGCTGGCTGCGTGCGCGCCATGGCGAACGGCTGCAGGTGGAAGTGGCGGACGTGCGCGACGCACAACGCGTGCGTGCCGCCGTCGCACAGGCTTCGCAGGTGTTCCATCTGGCGGCGCAGGTGGCGGTGACCTCCAGCCTGGTCGATCCGCGCGAGGACTTCGAGATCAATCTGGGCGGCACGCTGAACGTGCTGGAGGCGATGCGGGGCCTCGACGCCCCGCCATCGCTGCTGTTCACCTCCACCAACAAGGTGTACGGCGCGCTGGAAGACCTGGAGATGGAGGCCACCGACACGCATTACCGCCCGCGCGACGAGACCCTGCGCAGCCGCGGCATCGCCGAGGACCGGCCGCTCGACTTCCACAGTCCGTACGGGTGCTCGAAGGGCGGGGCGGACCAGTACGTGCTCGATCACGCGCGCAGTTTCGGGCTGCCGGCGGCACTGTTCCGCATGAGCTGCATTTACGGTCCGCACCAGTGCGGCAACGAAGACCAGGGCTGGGTCGCGCATTTCCTGATCCGCGCGCTGCGCGGCGAGACGATCACGATATATGGCGATGGCCGGCAGGCACGCGACCTGCTGTTCGTCGACGATCTGGTCGATGCCTTCCTGCAATGCCAGGCGCAGCTGCCTGCGCTGGCGGGCCGCGCATTCAACATGGGCGGGGGGCCCGGCAACGCGCTCAGCGTCCGGCAGGTGCTGGACGTCATCGGCGCGCTCACCGGCTGCATGCCACGTGTCGAGTACGGGCCATGGCGAGTCGGCGACCAGCGCTATTACGTGTCCGACACGCGGGCCTTTGCCGCCGCCACCGGCTGGCGTGCGCGCGTGCATGCCCGTGACGGCATCGAGCGCCTGCATGCATGGCTGGTCGACGAGGGCATCGCCGCTGCGCCGCGCCTGGCCAGGCGGACGCACGCGGCATGAACACGATGCGCGCCGCGGTGTTCGAAGGCGACGGCCGCGTGCGCCTATCTCGCGCGCCGCGTCCCGTTCCCGGACGCGGACAGGTGCGCGTGCGCCTGCACGGTTGCGGCATCTGCGCGTCCAACCTGCCGGTGTGGTCGGGCCGGCCGTGGTTCCAGTATCCGATGGCACCCGGTGCGCCGGGGCATGAAGGCTGGGGCGAGATCGACGCCGTCGGCGACGGCGCGGGCGAATGGCAGGAAGGCGATCGCGTGGCGTTGCTCTCCGGCAACGCGTATGCCGAGTACGACGTGACCGATGCCGATGCGTTGGCACGCCTGCCCGCGAGCGCCGCGGGTCGCCCGTTGCCCGGCGAACCGCTGGCATGCGCGATGAACATCTGGCGCCGCAGCGACATCCGCGCGGGCCAGACCATCGCGGTGGTCGGCGTCGGCTTCGTCGGCGCGCTGCTGATCCAGCTGGCGCGCCATGCCGGCGCGGAGGTGATCGCGTTGTCGCGGCGTCCTTTCGCGCTGGACGTGGCACGCAGCTGCGGCGCCAGCGCCACCTTGTCCACCGACGATGCCCAGGCGGCGATCGGTGCCGTCAATGAACTCAGCCATGGCGGATGCGTGCGCGTGATCGAAGCCGCAGGCGAACAGGCCACGCTGGACATCGCCAGCGCGATCAGCGCCGAGGGTGGCTGTCTGGTCATCGCCGGCTATCACCAGGACGGTCCGCGCCAGGTCGACATGCAGCAGTGGAACTGGCGCGGCCTGGATGTCATCAACGCACACGAACGCGACCGCGCCGTGGCCCTCCGCGGCCTGCATGAAGCGATGCGTGCGGTGGACGAGGGACGGATCGATCCGTTTCCGCTGCTCACGCACGGATATCCGCTGGACCGCATCGACGAGGCGTTCGAAGCGCTGTCGTCGCGGCCGGACGGATTCCTGAAAGCGACGGTGGCCGCATGAACGCACGACTGCAGGTACACGACGCGCCGCGCCTGGGATTCCTCGGTGTCGGCTGGATCGGCTGCCAGCGCATGCAGGTCCTGGCCGACAGTGGCGTGGCCGCCATGGCCGCCATCGCCGATCCGCATGCACCATCCCGCGAGAAGGCCGCCGAGCACGCACCCGATGCACGGCAGTGCGAAAGCGTGGCGGAGCTGCTCGCCTGCGACGATCTGGACGGCGTGGTGATCGCCACGCCCAGCGGCGCGCACACGCTGCAGGCCATCGCCGCACTCGAACGCGGCCTGGCGGTGTTCTGCCAGAAGCCGCTCACGCGCACCGCCGACGAGGCCCGTCAGGTGGTGGAGGCTGCACGTTCGGCCGATCGCCTGCTTGAGGTCGACTTCAGCTACCGCGCCGTCCGTGGCATGCCGGAGCTACGCGAAGTCGTGCGCAGCGGCGAACTGGGCGAGGTGTATGCCGTCGACCTGGTCTTCCACAACGCCTACGGGCCGGACAAGCCGTGGTTCTACGAGCTCGCCCAGTCAGGCGGCGGCTGCGTGATGGACCTGGGCATCCATCTTGTGGACCTCGCGCAATGGGTCTGCGGCAGCTCGGGACATGCAGGCATGAACGCCGCGCTCTACGCGAAAGGTTTGCGCCTCACCTGCCCGGTGGACCGCGTCGAGGACTACACCTCGGCGCAGTGGGCCCTCGACAACGGAGCGCAGGTGCGGATGACGTGCTCATGGCGGCTGGCGGCCGGCTGCGATGCGGTGATCCAGGCGGCGTTCCATGGCACGCGTGGCGGCGCAATGCTGCGTAACGTCGCGGGCTCGTTCTACGACTTCACGGTCGAACGTTTCGACGGCACCGCGCGTACCTGCCTGGCCGCACCGCCGGACGCATGGGGCGGACGCACGCTCGTCGCATGGGCCGAGCGCCTGCGCCGCGGCGGTCGTTTCGATCCTGCCGCCGAAGACCTGGTGCAGGTGGCGCGCACCGTGGATGCCATCTATGGACGCTGAGCGCCGCCTGCGCGTCCTGATCACCGCCGACACCGTCGGCGGCGTGTGGCCGTTCGCGATCGAACTGGCCACGCAACTGACGGCCGCGGGCGACCGCGTATTGCTGGCGGCGATGGGCCAGGCGCCCAGCGCAACGCAACGACAGCAGGCGCGTGCCCTCGACGGTCTGGAATTCCATGCACGCGCCTACCGGCTCGTGTGGATGCGCGACCCATGGCACGACCTCGACGAAGCGGCCGAATGGCTGGGTGAGCTCGCGGGTTCGTTCGCGCCGGACGTCATCCATCTCAACGACCTTGCATTGGCGGACCGCGCCTGGCCTGCACCGGTGCTGCTAAGCGCGCATTCGTGCGTGTGCTCGTGGTGGCAGGCGGTGCACGGCGAGTCTGCGCCCGCCGAGTGGAACCATTATCGCGAATGCGTCGGAGCGAGCCTGCGGTCGACGGATCGTGTCGTCGCGCCAAGCCGCGCCATGCTGCATGCGCTGGTTGCGCAGCATGGTCCGATCGCTTCGTGTGATGTCATCCACAACGGGCGTACGCCGCCCTCCGGGATGAGGGCGACAAAAGAACCATTCGTGCTGGGTGCGGGCCGCCTGTGGGACGAGGCGAAGAACCTCGGCGCACTGGCGTCGATCGCGCAGCAATTGCCGTGGTCGGTGTATCTCGCCGGGGCGGTGGATCATCCCGACCGTGGTCCGGCCGCAACGTTGCGCGCGCACTCACTCGGACCGTTGTCGCCTTCGCGCCTGTCCGGCTGGATGGCGCGCGCCTGGATCTACGCGTTGCCTGCGCGCTACGAACCTTTCGGCCTGTCCGTGCTGGAAGCGGCCCAGCACGGCTGCGCGCTGGTGCTTGGCGACATCCCCAGCCTGCGCGAAGTGTGGGGCGATGCCGCGCTGTTCGTCGATCCCGACGATCCGGACGCATTGTCCGCGGCGATCCTGCGCCTGATCCACAACGACACGCTGCGCAGCGACATGGCGCGGCGGGCGGGCGTTCGCGCACGCCGCTACGACCCGTCGCTCATGGCCGCGCGCTATCGCCGCAACTACATGGCCATGGGCTCGCGCGCCTCGCTCTCGCCATCCGCTCTTGTCCCCGACACGCTTGCCGGAGCCGCCGCATGAAGTTCGTCCTGTTCTATCACTCGCTGGTCTCGGACTGGAACCATGGCAATGCGCACTTCCTGCGCGGCATCGTCGCCGAGCTGCAGGCGCGCGGGCATATCGTCGACGTGTACGAACCCCACGATGCGTGGAGCGCCACACAACTGGTGGCCGAGCACGGGCAGGCGGCCATCGATGAATGGCAGACGCAGCATCCGCATCTGCGCAGCCATCGTTATGACCGATCCACGCTGGACTTGGAACGGGCGCTGGACGATGCGGACGTCGCCATCGTCCACGAGTGGAACGAGCCCTCACTGGTGGGCGCGGTCGCCGCGCATGCGCCGCGCGGCTGCCGGGTGTTCTTCCACGACACGCACCATCGATCCGTGAGTGCGCCGCGGGAGATGGAGCGCTACGACCTGCGCGGCTACGACGGCGTGCTGGCGTTTGGCGAGGCCATCCGTCAGCGCTACCTGCAACGCGACTGGTGCGCGCATGCATGGACCTGGCACGAAGCGGCCGACGTGCGCACGTTCCGGCCGATGCCGTTCCACGCCGAGCGGGCCGACCTGGTGTGGATCGGCAACTGGGGCGACGACGAGCGTGCGGCGGAACTGCACGAGTTCCTGATCGATCCGGTGCTGGCGCTGCACCTGCAGGCCGTCGTGCACGGCGTGCGGTATCCGGCCGACGCGCTCGCGAAGCTGTCGGCGGCGGGCATCGACTACCGTGGCTGGCTGGCCAACCACCTCGTGCCGGAAACGTTCGCCCGCTTCCAGGTCACGGTGCATGTGCCACGGCGGCCATACGTCGGGTTGCTGCCGGGCATTCCCACGATCCGCGTGTTCGAAGCGTTGGCCTGCTGCATCCCGCTGGTGTGTGCGCCCTGGGATGACGCGGAGGGCCTGTTCACGCCGGGCTGCGACTACCTGGTCGCGCGCGACGGCGCGCAGATGAAGCGGCATCTGCAGACGCTGCTGCGTGATGCCGAACAGGCACGTGAACTGGCGGCGCATGGACTGGCGACCATCCTCGCGCGCCACACCTGCGGCCATCGCGTCGATCAGCTGCTTTCGATCCTCTCCACGCTGGACGCGACACCGTCGCAGCGCGGTTCCTCCCAGCCATCCCGGAGTCTCATCCATGCCTAGCCCACTTCGCGTCGCCTTCTTCGGCTCCAGCCTCGTGTCCTCGTACTGGAACGGCGCGGCCACGTACTACCGCGGCATCGTGCGCGCACTGCACCACCGCGGGCACCGGGTCACATTCTTCGAGCCGGACGCGTTCGAGCGACAACAGCATCGCGACATGGACGATCCGCCATGGGCGCAGGTGGTGGTGTATTCCGGCACGGACGAAGGCGAAGCCGCACGTGCGCTGGAGCGGGCCCGCGGTGCGGACCTGGTGGTGAAGGCCAGCGGCGTGGGCGTGTACGACGAGTTCCTCGAACGCGAGGTGCTGTCGCTGCAGAGCGCGTCGACGCGCGTCGCGTTCTGGGATGTGGATGCACCCGCCACGCTGGAGCGCATGCAGGCAGATGTTCGCGATCCGTTGCGCGCGCATGTGCCGCGTTACGACATGGTGCTGACCTACGGCGGCGGACAGCGCGTGGTGGATGCGTATCGCCAGCTCGGTGCGCGCGAATGCCATCCCGTCTACAACGCGCTCGATCCCGACACGCATGCGCCTGTGGCGCCCGATCCGCGCTTTGCCGCGGACCTGGCGTTCCTCGGCAACCGCCTGCCGGACCGCGAGGCCCGCGTGCACCGCTTCTTCTTGGATGCGGCGCGGCAGGCGCCGGAGTTCGATTTCCTGCTCGGTGGCAGCGGCTGGGACGACGTCGAGCTGAGCAGCAACGTCGTGCGCCTGGGCCATGTGTCCACGCGCGACCACAATGCGTTCAACTGCAGTGCGCGCATGGTGCTCAACATCAATCGAGACAGCATGGCGCGCTTCGGCTTCTCGCCGCCGACGCGGGTGTTCGAGGCTGCCGGTGCCGGTGCGTGCCTGATGACGGACGCGTGGGAGGGAATCGAGATGTTCCTGGAGCCCGGCCGTGAAGTGCTGATTGCCGACAGCGCCGAACAGGTCAACGCGCACCTGCGCGCGATCGGTCCCGTGCAGGCGCGGCAGATCGGCGAACGCGCGCGTGCGCGCCTGCTGCGCGAGCACACGTACGCACATCGCGCCGTGCAGCTGGAACAACTGCTCGAGGCACGCCTGCGCGTGGCGGCGTGATGGGTTCCGCGCTCGACATCGTGGTGCTGGGCCTGAGCCTGCGTTCGGCCTGGGGCAACGGCCACGCGACCACCTATCGCGCCCTGCTGCGCGCCCTGGAGGCCAGCGGCGACCGCGTGCTGTTTCTGGAACGGGACGTGCGCTGGTATGCCGACAACCAGGATGCACCGGACGAACTGCCCGGCCGCCTTGCGCTGTACGAAAACCTCGACGAACTGCGCGACCGGCATGCAGGGGCCGTCGCTTCGGCGGACCTGGTCATCGTTGGCTCCTACGTACCCGATGGCATCGACGTGGGGCACTGGGTGCAGCGCACCGCTCGCGGCGTGACCGCGTTCTACGACATCGATACGCCGGTGACGCTGGCGGCACTCGCGGCGCGTCGGTGCAGGTACCTCGCGCCGGAGCAGATACGCGGCTACGACGTGTACCTGTCCTTCAGTGGCGGCCTCGCGCTGCGCACCCTGGAAGTGCAGTACGGCGCGCCACGCGCGGCGCCGCTGTACTGCTCGGCCGATCCGGACCGCTATTTCCCAGAGGAAGCGCCGGCAGACTGGGACCTGGGCTACATGGGCACCTACAGCGACGACCGGCAGCCGGTCGTCGAACAACTGCTGTTGGCGCCGGCGCGCGAACGGCCGGAGGACCGGTTCGTGGTGGCCGGACCGCAATACCCGGACACGATCCGCTGGCCGCAGAACGTGGAGCGCATCGAACACCTGCCGCCGTCCGAACACCGCCGCTTCTACAACCGCCAGCGCTTCACCCTCAACGTCACCCGCGCGGACATGGTCGCGATGGGGCATTCGCCCAGCGTGCGGCTGTTCGAAGCCGCCGCCTGCGGCACGACCATCGTGTCCGACAGTTGGGCGGGCCTGGAGGAACTGTTCCGCCCGGACGAGGAAATCCTGATCGCGCGATTCGGCAGCCAGGTGCGGCACTGGCTCGGCAACATCCCCGACGAGACGCGCCGCCGCATCGGCGAAGCGGCGCGCCGACGGTTCCTGGCCCGGCACACGCCTGCGCATCGGGCGCAGGCGCTGCACGGCTATTTCGAACGCGCGGCGGCACGCCGTTCGCGCGTCGCCCATGCGAGGAGGCATGCACATGAGCGCTCATTCATCCAGACAGACCACCGACCATGACGAGATCCGCCGCTGGGCGGAGAAACGCGGCGGCAAGCCGGCCAGCGTGCGCGGCACCGCCGAGCGTGGCGAGGAAGCCGGCCTGCTGCGGATCATGTTCCGCGACGACGAGGACCTGGAGGAAATCGGCTGGGAGGAGTTCTTCGAGAAATTCGACGCGGAGAACCTGCAGTTCCTCTACCAGGACAAGACCGCCGACGGCGACGAGAGCCGCTTCTTCAAGTTCGTCGCGCGCGAATGATCCGCGCCACGCGGCGCGCGAAATGCCATGGAGGACCCATGACGCAAGCACATGCTTCCGGCGTTGACCAGGCGATCCGCGAACTCGGTCCCTGGTTCCACAACCTGCATCTGCCCGGCGGCATGCAGACCGCGCCGCAGCACGAATTCGGCGATTTCCCCAGCTTCAAGTGGAGGCAGATCGCGCCGCACATTCCGCAGGACCTGCACGGCCTGACCGTGCTGGACGTGGGCTGCAACGCCGGCTTCTACAGCTTCGAACTGGCCCGGCGCGGCGCGCAGGTCACCGCCATCGACATCGACCCGCATTACCTGGCGCAGGCGCGCTGGGCGGCACGGCAGTATGGCCTGGAGGATCGCGTCAGCTTCCACCGGATGCAGGCGTATGACGCGGCGACGCTGCCGGGCAGCTTCGACTGGGTATGGCTGATGGGCGTGCTGTACCACCTGCGCCATCCGCTGCTGGCGCTCGACATCCTCCGGCGCAAGACGCGCGACCGGCTCGTGCTGCAGACCATGACCATGCCGGGCGGCGAGCAGATGGACACGCCACGCGACCTGGGCCTGGACCAGCGCGACCACCTGCAGTCGCGCGGCTGGCCGCGCATGGCCTTCATCGAACACCGTCTGGCCGGCGATCCCACCAACTGGTGGGCGCCCGACAATGCCTGCGTGCTGGCGATGGCGCGCAGCGCCGGGTTCGACATCGAGAGGCAACTCACGCACGAGACCTGGATGTGTCGCGCGACGCGCCCACCGGACCCGTTCGTGCAGCCGGAGCTGGACGCGATCCTGGGCTTGCCGGGGCGCGGTATCGCGTAGCCGTGCACGTTCCCGCGACACCGCATTCATGCCGATGTGCGACCATGCCTGAATGAGCAGAAAGACCCCGAGTCGAGGCAAGTCCGGTACCCGTTCCACGTCGCGCAACACCACCGCGCGCAAGGCGGGCAGTGAATCGAAGTCGACGCGCGCCGCCCGCGACGCCGGCGCCAGGAAGGCCGCGAAGCGGCCGGGCTGGATGCCCGAGCCGCCGCCGATGGCCCGCGCGGGCCGGGGCGGTCGAAGCGAAAACCGTGGCGAGTCGGGCCTCGGCTTCCACGACCCGTACGCCGAGCGCGAAGCCGCGCGTTACGAGCAACCCATCGCCAGCCGCGAAGTGATCCTGCAGACGCTGGCACGCGCCGATGGCCCGATGCCGGCGGAAACGCTGGCCGAACTCCTGCAGCTGAGCGCGCCCGACCGGTTCGATGCCCTCGGCAAGCGGCTGTCGGCGATGGTGCGCGACGGCCAGCTGCTGCGTAACCGCCTCGGCGAGTATCTGCCGGCACAGCAGCTGGACCTGCTGCCGGGCGTGGTGATCGCCAACCCGGACGGCTTCGGCTTCCTGCGCCTGGATTCGGGCGGCGACGACCTGTTCCTGCCGCCAATGGAAATGCGCAAGGCCCTGCATGGCGATCGCGTGCTGGCGCGCGTGACCGGCGTGGACCGGCGCGGTCGCCGCGAAGGCGCGATCCTGCGCGTGCTCGAGCGCCGGCTCAACCGCCTGATCGGGCGCTTCTGCCTGGAGGCGGGCATCAGTTACGTGGTGCCCGACGACCGCCGCATCCAGCGCAATGTGCAGGTGCCTCAGGACGAGCGCCTGGGCGCGCAGAACGGCCAACTGGTCGTGGTGGAGCTGATCGAGGCGCCCGACGAGCACGGGCCGCAGCGCACGCCGATCGGCCGCGTGCTGGCCGTGCTGGGCGACAGGCTCACCGCTTCGCTTGCCGTGCAGGCGGCCATCCACGGGCACGAGATCCCGCACGAATTCCCGCAGGCCGTGCTCGACGAAGCCGCCGCGGTGCCGCTGACCGTGGACGAATCGATGGTGGCGGGGCGCGTGGACCTGCGCGAGCTGCCGCTGGTCACCATCGACGGCGAGGACGCGAAGGATTTTGACGACGCGGTGTACTGCGAACCCAACCGCGGCGGTTTCCGCCTGGTGGTCGCCATCGCGGACGTCTCGCATTACGTGCGACCCGGCACCGCGCTCGACGACGAAGCGCAGAAGCGCGCGACGTCCGTCTACTTCCCCGGCTTCGTCGTGCCGATGCTGCCGGAGACGCTGTCCAACGGCATCTGCTCGCTCAACCCGAAGGTCGACCGCCTGTGCTTCGTCTGCGACATGCAGGTGGATCGCGAAGGCGAGGTGACGCGCTCGAAGTTCTACGAAGCGGTGATGAACTCGCACGCACGCCTGACCTACACGCAGGTGTGGAACGCGGTGGGCGAGGACGTGCTGGAAGAGGACAAGGCCGAGGCGGTCGCGCAGATCGGCTCGCTGCTGCCCAACGTGCAGCGGCTGCACCAGCTGTACCAGATCCTCGCCAAGGCGCGCGAGCGTCGCGGCGCGGTGGAGTTCGAATCCAGCGAAGTGCGTTTCGTGCTCGGCCCGAAGGGCGAGGTCGTGCAGGCCGGCATGCTGCAGCGTAACGATGCGCACAAGCTGATCGAGGAATGCATGATCGCCGCCAACGTGGAAGCGGCGAAGTACCTGATGGCGCAGCGCGTGCCGTCGCCGTTCCGCATCCACGAGCGTCCGCCGGAGCAGAAGTACGCCGACCTGCAGGAGTTCCTGAAGGAGTTCAAGCTGCGCATGCCGGCCTGGGGTCGCGTGGAGCCGCGCGATTTTACGGCGTTGCTGCGCAAGATCCGCGATCGTCCCGATGCGGCGCTGATCGAATCGGTCCTGCTGCGCAGCCAGTCGCTGGCGGTGTATTCGACCGACAACGTCGGCCACTTCGGCCTGGCGCTGGAGGCGTACACGCATTTCACCTCGCCGATCCGCCGCTACCCGGACCTGCTGGTGCACCGGGCGATCAAGCACGCACTGGCCGGCGGCAAGCCGGAGAAGTACCGCTATTCGCCCAGCGAGATGGCCGCGCTGACGCTGCAGTGCTCCGAGCGCGAGCGACGCGCCGACGAGGCCGAGCGCGAGGTCGACGAGCGTTACCGCGCCGCGTGGATGGAACAGCACGTGGGCGGCGAGTTCGAAGGCGTGATCAGCGGCGTGACCAGCTTCGGCCTGTTCGTCGAACTGGACGAGTCCAAGGTCAACGGCCTGGTGCACGTCACGCAGCTGCCGCATGACTATTACCAGTTCGATCCGATCCGCAAGACGCTGTCGGGCGAGCGCTCCGGCCGCGAATTCCGCCTGGGCGACCGCGTCCGCATCGTGGTCATGAAGGCCAGCGTCGAGGAGCGCAAGATCGACTTCCGCCTGGTCGAGCCGGGCCGGGCCGGTGCGCCGGGCGTCAGGCCGCTGCCGCCGCGGGGCCAGCCCGCGCGCCGGAAGAAGCAGAAGTACTAGGCCCCGGGGACGGTCCGCCGGCCCCCGGCGGGCCGGGCGGCCGCGCCGGTAGAATGGCGACTTTCGTCACGCCTGAAGGCAGCAGATGAGCAGCAAACAGTGGATCGCCGGCATCAACGCGGTGACGGCCGCGGTCGAACACGATGCCGAGCACGTGCGTGAGGTGCTCATCGAGGCCGGGGCGAAGAATCCGCGCCTGGCCGACATCGAGACCAACGCGCGCCGCCACGGCATCGACGTGCGCCGCGTCGCCACGCAGGCGCTGGACGGCGTGGTCGGCAACCTGCGCCACCAGGGCGTGGTCGCACGCTATGCAGCGGCCAAGACCTGGAACGAGAACGAGCTGGAAGCGCTGGTGGACGGCGCCGAAGGCCGCGCGCTGCTGCTGATCCTCGACGGCGTGCAGGACCCGCACAACCTCGGCGCGTGCCTGCGCAGCGCCGCCGCGGCCGGCGTGACCGCGGTGATCATTCCCAAGGACAAGTCGGTGCAGGTCAACGCGACCGTGCGCAAGACCTCGGCGGGAGCCGCCGACAGCGTCGCGGTGATTCCCGTGACCAACCTCTCGCGCACCATGCGCGACCTGCAGAAACTGGGCGTGTGGTTGTACGGACTGGCGGGCGAGGCGCAGGACTCGCTGTATTCGGTGGACCTGACCGGCAACGTCGCGCTGGTGCTGGGTGGCGAGGCCGACGGCCTGCGCCGCCTGACGCGCGAGAACTGCGACCGGCTGGTGAAGATTCCGATGCCCGGCGGGGACGGCGGCGGCGTGGAAAGCCTGAACGTCTCCGTTGCGGCAGGCGTGACCCTGTTCGAAGCGGTGCGGCAGCGCACTTAAGTCTGCCGCTGCGCGGCCGATAAGGCCTGCGCACGTTCAGGGTCGGGAAAATGCGGGCAGGGGGCATACAGGGGCGGCTGCGCGATTGGCGACGGTGGATGGCCGCGCTGGTCGTCTGCGCCTGCGCGTCGTGTCCGCTCGCCGCCGCGGGTGCCACATCGTCCGGTCCACCGCCGCTGCGCGATTACGTCGTCGATGCGTGGACCTCGCGCAACGGCCTGCCGCACAACTCGCTGCGCGACATCGCGCAGACGCCGGAAGGGCACCTGTGGTTCGCGACCTGGGAAGGCGCGGTGCGCTACAACGGCATCGAGTTCACCGTGGTCTCGCGGGCCACCACTCCCGGCCTGCGCGACAACGGCATCGGCTCGCTGTACGTCGATCCGCACGGCCGGCTGTGGCTGAGCGATTCGCGCGGCAACCTGGGCCGTCGCGAGGCCGACGGCCATTGGCGCTACTGGGAACGCAGCGCCGACTGGCCGCAGGCACTGATCCACGACATGGCGATGGACAGCCGCGGCTACCTCTGGCTGCTGTTCGAAAACCACGGCATGGGCCGGCTGGGCCCGGACGAACGCTTCGAATACTTCGCGCCGCCGAAGGACGTCCCGCTGCCGGCGAGCTTCCCGCGCATCGCGATCGATGCGCAGGACCGCATCTGGGTCGGCACACTCGATGGACTGGCGATCCGCGAACCCGACGGACGCTGGCATCGCGCGCCACCGCGCTTCGGCCTGCCCGCGGGTCTGGTCTGGCCGTACCGCGCGGCCGACGGCACGCTCTGGCTCACGGCCGACGAGCGCATCTACCAGGTGCGCGACCGTCGCGTCGTGCTGGCGCATCGCCTGCCGGGCATCGGCCACTTCACCGCGATGCTGCGCGACCGCAACGGCGACCTGTGGCTGGGTACCGAGAACAGCGGCCTGGTCCGCATCGGCGCACACGGCGTGGAGCGTATGCCGGCCGGCGACGTACTTCCCAACGGACGCATCGCCAGTCTGGTCGAAGACGCCGAAGGCAGCATCTGGGTGGGCGCCAACGGCGGGCTGTTCCGCCTGCGCGAGACGCTCTTCAGCAGCTACACGCGCAAGGACGGCCTGTCCGGCGATTACGTGCGCGCGGTGATGGAAGACCGCCACGGCGATTTGTGGATCGGCGGCGGTGGCGGACTGGACCGCATGCGTGCGGACGGTTTCATTCAGCGCGTGCCGGTGGACGGTGGTAGCGGAGATGCCATCTCGGTGCTGAGCCTGGCAGAGAGCGCCGATGGCGACGTGTGGGCGGGCACTTTCGCCGACGGCGTGTTCCGCCTGCGCGAAGGACTGCCGCCGCAGCGCTACACGCAGGACCACGGTATCCCGGCCGGTCACGTGCGTGCGATTGCGGTGGGCCGGGACGGAACGGTGTGGGCAGGTACGCGGCGCGGCGTCATGCGACTGGGCGCGCAGCGCGCCGAGCCCGCGCCCGACGTGCCCGGCATGCCGCACGGGCTGATCACCGCGCTGGCAAGCATCGGCGATGCGCTGTGGATCGGTTCGGTCGAAGGCGCCAGCGTGCTGCGTGGCGGTCGCGTCGAACGCGTCGACGTGGAAAGCGTGGGCGGTGCGCGCTCGGTGTTCGGCTTCCAGGGCATCGGCGGGGACGTGTGGATCTCCACAGACCGCGGCCTGTACCGCTATCGCAACGGCACGCTGGCGCGCGTCGGCCTGGAGCAGGGTCTGCCAGTTGATGCGGTGTTCCAGATCGTCGCAGACCGCACCGGCCAGGCGTGGATCACCAGCAACCGGGGCGTGCTGCGCGTGTCGATGCAGGCGCTGCACGACGCCGCCGACGGTCGCGCACTTCCGGTGCATGCCGATCGCTACACCGAGACCGAAGGCCTTGCCAGCGCACAGGGCAATGGTTCGTCGGCACCGTCGGCAATCCTGCGTCGCGACGGAACGCTGTGGCTGGCGACGGCGGCCGGCGTGAGCATGGTCGATCCCGTGCGGCTGCGTCGCTACATCGACCGCATCGCACCGCCGGCGGTGATCGAGGACGTGAAGGTGGGCGGTCGCGCATTCCCGTGGCTGTCGGCCACGCACGTGCCAGGCGGACAGCGCATCACCGTCTCGTATGCCGGGCTCAGTTATCTGCTCTCGGAGCGCATCCGCTACCGCACGCGCCTGATCGGCCTGGACGGGCAGTGGATCGATCGCGGGGCGCAGCGCAACGTGGAATTCCTCAGCCTGCCGCCGGGCAGCTACGTGCTGCAGATTGCGGCGGCGCATCCGGGCGGCGACTGGAGCCCGCAGATCGCGCGCTGGGCGTTCACCGTCGAGCCGCTGTGGTGGCAGCGCAGCGATTTGCGCGCTGCGTTCGCACTGGTGGTGCTGGTCGGACTGTTCGCGCTGTACCGCTACCTGCTCACGCGTTATCGCACCAAGAACCAGCGCCTGGCACGCCTGGTGGCCGAACGCACGCGCGACCTGCAGGCACAGGCCGAGCGGTTAATGGCGGTCGATCGCGACCGTACCGAACTGCTCGAACGCCTGCGCCGCCAGGCGGAGGCCTATGGCCGGCAGGCACGCGAGGATGCATTGACTGGACTGCCGAACCGTCGCCGCTTCGACGAGGTGCTCAGGCGCGACGTCGCGGTAGCGCAGCGCGGTGGCCACCCGCTGTGCCTGGCGTTGATCGACCTGGACCACTTCAAGCGCATCAACGACACGCACTCGCACGCGGTCGGCGACGAGGTGCTGCGCGAAGCCGCGCGCGTGCTGTCCGCCGATTGCCGCGATGCCGACCTGCTGGCACGCCTGGGCGGCGAGGAGTTCGCGCTGCTGCTGCCCAACACCGCGCTGGACGCCGCCATCGCCATCTGCGAGCGGCTGCAGCAGCGGTTCCGTGCGCACGCGCAGTGGGCCGGCGTGGCCGGACTGCAGGTCACCTTCAGCGTCGGCGTGGCCGAGTGCCGGCAGGACGACACGCCATCTCGGCTGCTGGAGCGCGCGGACGCGGCGATGTACCGCGCCAAGAACCAGGGCCGCAACGTCATCTGCGTGGACGAAAACCCGCCGCAACCGCGGCTGTGAAATAATCGGCCCACACGCAGGAAGCGGGGACGACCCCGCCTCTCCATCATCGTCCGGGGACGGCCCCACCCTCGATTGGAGACGCTGCCATGCCCTGGATCATCCTCGTACTCGCCGGCCTGTTCGAAGTGGGCTGGGCCATCGGGCTCAAGTACACCGACGGTTTCACCCGCCTGTGGCCCACCGTGGGCACGGTCGCCGCGATGGCGATCAGCCTGGGCCTGCTGGGCATCGCCATGAAGTCGCTGCCGGTCGGCACGGCCTATGCCATCTGGGTGGGCGTGGGCGCGGTCGGCACAGTCATCCTGGGCATCGTGCTGTTCCAGGAACCAGTGAACGCGCTGCGGCTGATCAGCGTCGGGTTGATCGTCGCCGGCCTGGTCGGATTGAAGCTGGCGAGCCCGTAGCCCCCGCAGACCGCAGCGGCGTCACACACCACCGTCATTCCAGCGAAAGCTGGAATCCATCTTCTCTTCAACGCTCACCGCGAGCCAAAAATGGATCCCGGCTTTCGCCGGGATGACGACTGACGGGTGATCGCGCAGAGGGGTTGCTCTTCTGCGAAAGGGAAGTGCACGGCGCAGGGTTGGCGGTGGGCATTAGTGCATCGCACGTCCCAACCCTCACCCCAACCCCTCTCCCGGTGGGAGAGGGGCTTTGGGCATCAGAACGCGCGGCTGATGGTGAAGCTGCCGAACACCGGCGTTTCCTGCTGGCCGTCGAATTCGCGCGTGCCGTGGTAGCGGGCCAGGGCGAACTTCCAGCGGTTGAACATCACCGCCACGCCATAGCCGATGTTGGCCACCGCGTTGCGCTTGTCCACGCTGTGGCTGTCGCGAAAGGTGTTGCCGTCCAGAGTGATGTCGTAGAACACCCAGCGCGTGTCCATGGTCAGGAACATGTGCGCGCCGGGCGTGTACTGGCTCTGCGGCTCGCGAGTGGGCGCGGTGTTCTCGCCCGCCGGACGCAGCGGCGTGCTGCCGAAGTCGTCGGGCAGGTTCTTGCCGAAGCGGAACTCGGCGCCGGCGTTCACGTACGTGGCCAGGTTGCCAAAGCTGCCACCATAGTGCGTGATGGTGTCCCAGCCCCAGCCGCGCGCTCCATCGCTCGACGAAAAGCGCAGCATGCGTTCGTGGATCAGTCGGAACACCGGCTCGTTCTCCAACTGGTTGTCCCAGCCGCGGAACTTCTCGCTCCCGGTGATCTGGTGCACGGCGTCCTGTGCCTGCTCGCCCAGCGCGGCCGGACCGACGATGCCGAACTGCAACTGCGTGGTGCGCAGGCGGTCGCCTTCGCGCGCGTTGTAGCCCAGGCCGACCAGCAGCGCGGCCGCGTAGGGACGGTCGTCCTCGATCAGGTCGGCGCGGGTGAAGTCGCTGGGCGTGAAGATGCCCTGCGAGAACGTGGCGATCATGTTCTGCTGCTCGAACGTCGCCGGCTGCAGCGCATTGAGGTGCCGGTTGACCCAGCGCGCCAGGCGCGGAATGCACGGGTCGTCGGTGTAGTCGCGCAGGTTGGGGGAGACCAGCGTCAGCTGCACGCCGTTGCTGTAGCCCTGGTCCTGGCCGCCGAGCAGGTCGTTGTCGACGCGCAGGTTGACGATGGGAGGCAGGCGCGTGCGGCCGTGCTTGCAGGCCTCGCGGCCCTGTGCCTGGGCATCCGGCGCGGCGCACGCGCAGGCGATGACGGCCGAAAGCAGCCATCCAGTACGGTTCATGGGTGGTTCCGATTGACGACGCCGCGCGCGACGCAAGGCCGCGCTACGGATGCCGGTGGGGGTGTGCATAGGATCGCATCGGCCGAAAGACCGGGCGATGCGTCCATCCGCGATGGAGCATTCCAGCAGCGTCGCTTTAAAACGGTTTTAAGAACTGCGCTGCAACGGACGGCCGCACGATGTCACGGCGCTTCGCGCATGCGATTGCACGCGATTGCGCCTTTGCCGGCGGTATCAGGGCTGGGGGACGCGGACCCGTGCGGGGTTGCCGGCAACGGTCGCGCCGGCGGGAACGTCACGTGTCACCACCGCGCCGGCACCGACCAGCGCATCGTCGCCGACGCTCACGCCGGGCAGCAGGATCGCGCCACCACCGATCCACACGTTGCGGCCGATGCGAACGGGACGGCCGAATTCCCAGCCCTCGCGGCGCACCTGCGGGTCGCGCGGATGATCGGCGGTGTAGATCTGCACCGCCGGGCCGATCTGCGTGCCGTCGCCGATCTCCACTTCCACCACGTCCAGGATCACGCAGTTGAAGTTGAGAAACACGCCGCGGCCCAGCCGGATGTTGAAACCATAATCGCAGTGGAAGGGCGGGCGGATCTCGCTGCCGGCACCGACGGCACCCAGCCGTTGCGCAAGCAATGGATGACGCTCGGCCGGTGTCATGCCCAGCGCCGCGTTGTAGCGCACCAGCCACTCGCGCGTCGCGGACTGCGCGGCCTGGATTTCCGCATCGTCGGCGCGATACAACTCGCCGGCCAGCATGCGCTGCATGGGCGTGGTCGGTGCGGTCATGGCGATGCGGCTCCCGGCAGTGGCGACGGCCATGCATTGACGATCTTGCAGAACAGCTGCGCGGTGCGTTCGGTGTCGTACACGGCCGAGTGCTGTTCCTCGCTGTTCCAGTCCAGCCCGGCCGCCTGCACCGCACGCGCCAGCACGGTCTGGCCGTAGGCCACGCCAGCCAGCGTCACGGTGTCGAACACGCTGAAGGGATGGAAAGGATTGCGCTTGTGGCCGCTGCGGTTCACCGCGGCGTTGAGGAAATTGAGATCGAAATGCGCGTTGTGGCCCACCAGGATCGCGCGCTGGCAGTTGTGCTTCTTCAGCGCCGCGCGCACCGGTGCGAACACCACTTCCAGCGCGGCGCGCTCGGGCTTGGCATCGCGGAACGGGTGGTCGAGCACGATGCCGGTCACTTCCAGCGACTTGGGGTCGATGTCCATCCCCGGCGCAGGTTCGACGTGGCTGCTGGTGATCTCGCCGACGACCAGCAGGCCGTTCTCGTCGATGTCGATGGGGGCCACCGCGATTTCCAGCAGCGCGTGGCGGTTCCAGTCGAAGCCGCCGGTCTCCACGTCCACCACCACCGGAAGGAAGCCGCGGAATCGCGAAGCAAGGCGGGGCGGCGGGGTGGGTGCGTCGGCGTTCTGCATGCGCCAAAGGTTAGCAGACGGGTCAAAGCGGCCGTCGCGGATGGGCTCGACGTGCACAGCGCTGGCGCTGGTTCGCCTTTGCCGTCATTCCCGGAAGGCGGGAATCCATCCGTCAGCGCATCAGGCCTTCCGACGAGCCCTAGGCCACGAAGATATGGGCCGCACCGTGGCCGGAACTGGCTATGAAGCGCAACGCGCCCCCAGCACCACGCCAGCGCCATGCATCTGCTTCAGCAACGCCGCGCCCTGTTCGACGAAGGCGTCGACATCCGCGTGCCCGGCTTCCGCTGCCAGCGCCTCCAGCTGCGCGCGCCCGCTCAGCGTGGGCGCGGCGTCGAGCCGCTGCAGCAGCCGGAACGCAAGCGGACTCAACTGCGAGAACCGAACCTCGCCGTCGGGGCCGCGCCGCACCAGCAACAGCGTGGGCTCGGCCGGCGGAGAGTCAGGCCGATGATCCGGACCGATGCGGTGCACCGGCCATGCATAGGCCAGCGGCCAGGCGAGCGGCGACAGTACCGGCATGCCGTCGAGCAGATCGCCTTGCGCATCGTGGGCGGGCAGTTCGGCATCGCTGATCTGCAGCGCCAGCTCCACCCACTCGTAATGCGCCAGTTCGGACAGGAAGGGCGGATCGTTCGGTTCGCGTGCTTCCAGGAAGCGCAGGAACTCGCGGCCTATTTCCGGAAACAGCGGCGTCTGGCAGCGGTGGTCGCGGAAGAACTCGCGGACCAGCGCCTGCCATGGCTCGCCGTCGAGCAGTTGCCGTATCACTGGAAAATTGCCGGCCAGCAGGCTTTCGACGTTGTTGAACAGCAGGTCGCGATAGACCGAAAGGCGCCGCTCCTCGATACCGTCCGGCGCCGGCTGGTGCCGCGGGTCGCGGAGGTGTCGTGTGAGCGCGGACTGCTGCGCGCGCAGGCGTTGCGGTGCCTCAGGCGTGCGCATGCCGTCCTTCCGGCGTCGCGTTGTCGCGCAGCACGCGGCGCACCGTATCCAGTTCGCCCAGCAGTTCCGCATACGGCGGGATGTTGAAGTCGCGTTCGAGCAGGGTGGGGCGTGCACCGAAGCGGCGGTACGCCTCGCCGAGCAGGTCCCATACCGCGTCCTTCACGGCGGCGCCGTGGGTGTCGACCTTCAGGTCGTCGGCTTCGTCGTAATGGCCGGCGACGTGGATGCAGGCGATGCGTTCGGCCGGCATCGCGGCGAGGAACGCATGCGGGTCGTAGCGATGGTTGATCGCGTTGACGTACACGTTGTTGACGTCCAGCAGCAGGTCGCAGTCCGCTTCTGCCAGTACCGCGTTGATAAAAGCGGCCTCGTCGAGCGGTTGCTGGCCCGCATCCACCGGCATCGTCGCGTAGTAGGAGACGTTCTCCACCGCGATGCGGCGACCGACGACGTCCTGCGTCTGCCGGATGCGCGCGGCGACGTGATGCACGGCCTCGTCGGTGAAGGGAAGCGGCAGCAGGTCGTACAGATGACCGTCATCGCTGCAGTAGCTCAGATGCTCGCTGTAGAGGACGACGCGATGGCGATCGAGGAAGCGCCGTACGCGCACCAGGAAGGTCTCGTCGAGCGGCGCGAAGCCGCCCAGCGACAGCGACAGGCCGTGGCAGGTGAGGGGATGGCGCGCCGTCAGCTCATCGAGCGATTCGCCGAGCTTGCCACCGACACCGATCCAGTTTTCCGGTGCGCATTCGAGGAAGTCGAAATCGCCGGGTGCAGCAGCCTGCAGCGGACCCAGGAGGGCCCGCCGCAGGCCGAGGCCGACGGAAGCGTCAGGCAGGGACATGCACTTCCTGCAGCGTCCGCACGCGGATGTGCGGGCTTCTGCAAGGGATCCGCATCAAGCCATGCCGCCGCACTTGCCTTCGCCGCACTTGCCTTCCATGTCGCCCTTCTTCGCGTCCTTCTTGGCCTTCAGTTCGTCGGCCGAAAGGAAGCCGTCCTGGTTGGTGTCGTGCGCGGCGAACTTGCTGGTGTCGCCCTTGTGCGCGGCGCCGAATTCCGCCTGCGAGACGCGGCCGTCCTTGTCGGTGTCCATCTTTTCCACGCCGCACTTGCCTTCGCCGGCCTTGGCGCCTTCGCCCGCGCTGAGCATGTAGCCGGAGGCGAGGTCGGTCATCGCGAAGGCCGAGCCCGAGAGGGCGAGTCCACCGGCCAGGGCGGCACCGGCGATGAGGACGACGGACTTGCTGGTCTTGCTGTTGCTGTTCGACATGTCGTGGACTCCTGTTGCGCGAAGCGGGGCTCGCCCCGCGGGATGGTGGCCCTGCAAGGGCCGGGGAACGATGACAGGAGAAAAGCTAGCGCGCGGTGAAGTGGTGATGCTGTCGCCATCGCGTGTGCGATGACGCGGTGCAGCAGGCTTGGCCTGCGTAAGCGTTTCCAGCGCGCATTCTCCAGCGCCGACTGTGCGCAATCGGGCGGCCGAATGCATAGGCCATGAGTCGTGGAAAGGCCGTGCAAAACGAAAAGGCGCGCCGAATGGCGCGCCATTTGTACCGGATTCAAAACCGGTTCAGCGTTTTGGGCAGCGTCAGGGCGCGGCCGTGGTGCTGCTGCTGTCGCGCTTCTCGCGCGGCGGCAGGGCTTCCTCACCCTTGACCAGGAACCAGACATTCTCGGCGATGTTGGTGGCGTGGTCGCCGATGCGCTCGATGTTCTTGGCCATGAACAGCAGGTGCGTGCAGGGCGTGATGGCCCGCGCGTCTTCCATCATGTAGGTGAGCAGTTCGCGGAACAGCGCGGTGTACGCCACGTCCAGGTCGGCGTCGCGGGCGCGCACGCGCTGGGCCAGCTCGACATTGTTGTCGCGGTAGGCGACCAGCACATCGCGCAGCTGCTGCACCGCCAGCGTGCCGATGGCATGCAGCCCACTCACATGCGGCAGCGGCGGCGACAGGTTCAGCGCGGTCGAACGCTTGGCGACGTTGGCCGCGTAGTCGCCGATGCGCTCGATGTCCGAGGCGATGCGGATCGCGGCGAGGATCTCGCGCAGGTCGCGCGCCATCGGCCCGCGCAGCGCCAGCTTCATCACGTCGTGGCTGACCTCCTGCTCCAGCGCGTCGATCGCCTCGTCGTTGGCGATGATGCGCTCGGCGGCCTTGTCGTCGCGGCGCTGGACCACGTCGAGCGCGGCCTCCAGCTGCGATGCGGCCATCTCGCCCATGCGCAGGGTCTCGTTGAGCAGCCGGCGCTGCTCGTCGTCGTAGCTCTTGACGATGTGGTCGTGCATTGGGGTGCTCATGGGTGGTGTGTTCAAGGAAAACGTCGATGCCATCCGTGGCGTAACGTGGTCGGCTTCGGGTCGCCCGGCCCGGCCATCCATGGCCGGTCGTTCGGCAGGCCGGCGCGGCAGTGCCGCGCAGGCGGCCTGCCTCACCCGAACCTACCGGTGATGTAATCCTCGGTCTGCTGCTTCGTCGGATTCGAGAAGATCGTTTCCGTCGTGTTGTGCTCGATCAGGTCGCCCAGGTACATGAAGGCCGTGAAGTCGGAGACTCGCGCGGCCTGCTGCATGTTGTGGGTGACGATGACGATGGTGTAGTCCTTCTTCAGCTCCTCGACCAGCTGCTCGATGCGGCTGGTGGAGATGGGGTCGAGCGCGGACGTCGGCTCGTCCAGCAGCAGAACGTCCGGGCGCAGCGCGACCGCGCGCGCGATGCACAAGCGCTGCTGCTGGCCGCCGGACAGGCCCAGCGCGCTCTGGCCCAGCTTGTCCTTCACCTCGTCCCACAGCGCGCCCTGGCGCAGCGCGTGCTCGACGCGGGCGTCCATCTCGGACTTGGACAGCTTCTCGTGGTGGCGGATGCCGTAGGCGACGTTCTCGTAGATCGTCATCGGGAACGGCACCGGCTTCTGGAACACCATGCCCACCTTGCTGCGCAGGCGGTTCATCGGATAGCGCGCGTCGAGGATGTTCTCGCCGTCCAGCAGCACCTCGCCGCGTGCTTCCAGCTTCGGATACAGCGCGTAGATGCGGTTGAAGATGCGCAGCAGGGTGGACTTGCCGCAACCGGACGGGCCGATCAGCGCGGTGACGCGCTTCTCGGGAATTTCCAGGTGGATGTCCTTCAGCGCGTGGAACTTGTCGTAGTAGAAGTTCAGCCCGCGCGCGGCGAGCTTCACCGGCGCCGCTTCTGCAGGGGCGCCGCTACGCTCGGGAGTGGCGAGGGCGAGGCGGGCGTCGTTCATGGCCGTGGTCCGCGGGATGTTCGGTTGGGAGAGGTCAGTCATGGCTGATCCTGTTGCGCAGCACGATGGCGCGGGCCACCAGGCTGATGAGCAGGACGAATACGGTGAGCACCAGCGCGCCGGCCCACGCCAGCACCTGCCAGGACTCGTACGGGCTGCCGGCGAACTGGTTCATCACCACCGGCACGCTGGCCATCGGCTGCAGCACGTTCATGTTCCAGTACTGGTTGCCGAAGGCGGTGAACAGCAGCGGCGCGGTTTCGCCGGAGATGCGGGCCAGCGCCAGCAGCACGCCGGTGACGATGCCGGCCGAAGCGCTGCGGTACAGCACCTGCATGATCACCTTCCACTGCGGCACGCCCAGCGACAGCGCCGCCTCGCGCATCTGCGCCGGCACCAGTCGCAGCATCTCGTCGGTCGTGCGCACCACCACCGGCAGCACGATGAAGGCCAGCGAGATCGCGCCGGCCAGCGCCGAGAAGTTGCCGCCGGTCTGCATCACCACCAGCGTGTAGACGAACAGGCCCAGCACGATGGACGGTGCCGACAGCAGGATGTCGTTGACGAAGCGCACCACGGTGCCGATCTTGCGCGCGTTGCCGTATTCGGCCAGCCACGTGCCGGCGGCAATGCCCAGCGGCGTGCCGATCAGGATGGCGATGAGGCACATCACGGCGCTGCCGAAGAAGGCGTTCATCAGGCCGCCTTCCTGCATCGGCGGCGGCGTGTTCTGGGTGAACAGCGCCCAGTTGACGCCGCCGATGCCCTTGGCGATCAGCGTCCACAGGATCCAGCCGAGGAAGAACAGGCCGAAGAGTGCGGCACCGACGGCCAGCACGATCGACACGGCATTGACGATGCGACGCTTGCGGTACAGCGCGTCGGCGATCTTGAGTTCGCGTGCGGTAACGGCCATCAGTTGCCCTCCTTGCGCGAAAGCTGCATCAGCATCAGCCGCGCGACCGCCAGCACCACGAAGGTCACGATGAACAGCACGAAGCCGAGCAGCAGCAGCGCGGAGCGATAGGTTTCGGTGGCTTCGCCGAAGTCGTTGGCGATCAGCGCGGCGATGGTCGTGCCAGGTTCGAGCAGCGACGCGGAGAAGTTGACGCTGTTGCCGATGACGAACGCCACGGCCATCGTCTCGCCCAGCGCGCGGCCCAGCCCGAGGAAGATGCCGCCGATCACCGCCGAGCGGGTGTACGGCAGCACGATGTCCCAGCTGACCTCCCACTTGGTCGAGCCCAGCGCGTAGGCCGATTCCTTCAGGCGCGTAGGCACCGTGAGGAACACCTCGCGCATCACCGAGGAGATGAACGGGATCACCATGATCGCCAGCACGATGCCGGCGGTGAGCATGCCGATGCCCAGCGGCGGGCCCTGGAACAGCGGGCCGATGACCGGCCAAGTGCCGACGTGGTCGTTGAGCCATGGCGTGACGTATTCGGTCATCACCGGCACCAGCACGAACAGACCCCACATGCCGTAGATGATCGACGGGATGCCGGCGAGCAGTTCGATGGCGGTGCCGATCGGACCGCGCGCCCAGCGCGGTGCGACCTCGGTCAGGAAGAACGCGATGCCGAAGCTGACGGGCACCGCGATCACCATCGCGATCAACGCCGTCACCACGGTGCCGTAGATCGGCACCAGCGCGCCGTACTGGTTCTCCACCGGGTTCCACTGCGCGGTGAAGAAGAAGTCCAGGCCTTCGATGGCCAGTACGTGTCGGCCGCCCCACAGCATGGACAGCGCGGCGCTGGCCAGCGCCACCAGCACGAAGATCACGGTGCCGGTGAGTACGTAGCGGAACAGCTTGTCGTTGCGCGCGTCCTTGTGGTCGCGCGACTCCGGTACGGCCGTGGCGGGTAGGGAAGTGGCGTTCATCCGGTGGGCGTCTTTTGGCCGGTTCCGAGCTTGGGTGCGTCGCCGCGAGGCGGGGTCATTGCGTTCGTCATTCCCGCGAAAGCGGGAATCCATGGACGTCGGGCCTGATCGCTGGGAGAGAGGGAGGCGATCGGGTTTGTTCGTTCATGGACTCCGCATTCGCGGGAAGACGGTGACGGCTGCGTTGGGTGGTGATGAATGTCGCGTCGCGTTTTGTTGAGCTGTCGTTCCCGCGAAGGCGGGAATCCAATCGTCAGGTCATCGAACTCTCCGGAAGGCAGAATCGATCGGATGGTTGGATCCCCGCCTGCGCGGGGATGACGATTGGCAAAGGCGATCGCGCGTTTTGCGATCGCGCCGCTGCGTCACTTGAACTCAGCCGCCCAGTACGACTCGACCTGCTGCACCAGCGCCGGCGGCAGCGGCACGTAGTCCAGCGCCTGTGCCTGCTGCTGGCCGTTCTCGAACGCCCACTTGAAGAAGGCGCGCGTGTCGGCGCTGCGCTTGGCGTCTTTGGGCTGCTTGTGCATCAGGATGAAGTTGGTGGCGGTGATCGGCCACGCATCGGCGCCCGGCGCGTTGGTGATGACCAGGTTGAAGTCCTTCGCGCTCGTCCAGTCGGCGCCCGCGGCGGCCGCCTGGAAGCTCTCCGCGCTCGGCTGCACCCAGTTGCCCGCCGCGTTCTGCAGCGTGGCGTAGGCCATCTTGTTCTGCAGCGCGTAGGCCAGCTCGACGTAGCCGATGGAACCCTTGATCTGCTTTACGTACGAGGCGACACCTTCGTTGCCCTTGCCGCCCACGCCGCCCGGCCACTGCACCGAGGTGCCTTCGCCGACCTTGGTCTTCCACTCCGGGTTGACCTTCGACAGGTAGTTGGTGAAGTTGAACGTGGTGCCCGAGCCGTCGGAGCGGCGCACGATGTTGATCTTGGTCGAGGGCAGCGTTACGCCCGGATTGGCCGCGGCGATGGCCGGGTCGTTCCAGGTGGTCACCTTGCCCATGAAGATGTCGGCCAGCAGCGCGCCGGTCAGGCGCAGCTTGCCCGCCTCGATGCCTTCGACATTGACGACCGGCACTACGCCGCCGATGGCCGAGGGGAACTGGCCGAGGCCGGCCTGTGCGAGCTCTTCGCTCGACAGCGGCTTGTCGGACGAACCGAAGTCCACCGTGCCGGCCTTGATCTGCGCGATGCCGCCGCCGGAACCGATGGACTGGTAGTTGACCTTCGCGCCGGTGGCCTTGTTGTAGTCGTCGGACCACTTGGAGATCAGCGGATAGATGAAGGTCGCGCCAGCGCCGGTGATCTGCGCGGCGACCTTGTCGCCGGAACCGGCGGGTGCCGTGGACGACGCACCTTCGGCGGGTGCCTGCGCGGTGTCGCCGGCAGGCTTGCTGCAGGCGGCCAGGGTCAGGGCAACGGCAATCGCCAGGGTGGCGGTGCGAACCGACGGGGTCATGCGCAACTCCGGTATTGGGATGGGATCCGGGCGCGTGCCCGGGCTGCGCCATTTGATGATCTTTTTGTTACACCCGGATGACACTGAACCGTCACATTTCTGTAGTGCAGCGCTGACGTCGCTGCTGCCGGTCCGCGTTCAGCCGCCCGCAACGAAAAACGGGCCCGAAGGCCCGTCTTCCGTCGCATCCGAGCCGCAGGCTCAGTAGTTCATGTTCGCCGACCAGTAGGTCTCGATCTGCTGCACCAGCGCGTCCGGCAGCGGCACGTAGTCCAGCGCCTTGGCCTGGGCGTCGCCGTTGGAGTAGACCCAGCGGAAGAATTCCTTGGCGTTCTTGGCGCCGGCGGCGTTCTTCGGCTGCTTGTACATCAGGATGAAGTTGGTGGCGGTGATCGGCCAGGAGTTGGCGCCCGGCGCATTGGTCATGACCAGGTAGAAGTCCTTGGCCGAACCCCACTGCGCGTTGGCGGCGGCGGCCTGGAAGGTCTCGTCCGACGGCAGCACGAAGTTGCCTTCGGCGTTCTTCATGCGCGAGTAGGCCATCTTGTTCTGCAGCGCGTACGACAGCTCGACGTAGCCGATGCCGCCCTGGATCTGCTTCACGTAGGCCGCCACGCCCTCGTTGCCCTTGCCACCGATGCCCACTGGCCACTTGACCGAGGTGCCTTCGCCGACCTTGGTCTTCCACTCCGGGCTGACCTTGGACAGGTAGTTGACGAAGTTGAAGGTGGTGCCCGAACCATCCGAGCGGTGCACGACGGTGATCTTGCGGTCGGGCAGCTGCACGCCGCCGTTGAGCGCGACGATGGCCGGGTCGTTCCACTTGGTGATCTTGCCGAGGAAGATGTTGGCCAGCGTCTCGCCGTCCAGCTTCAGCGCGCCCGAGGCCACGCCCGGGACGTTGATCACCGGCACCACGCCGCCGATGACCGACGGGAACTGCGCCAGGCCGGCCTGGGCCAGCTCTTCCGGCTTCAGCGGGGCGTCGGACGAACCGAAATCGACCGTGCCGGCCTTGATCTGGGCGATGCCGCCACCCGAGCCGATCGACTGGTAGTTGACCTTCTTTCCCGAAGCCTTGGCGTAGTCGGCCGACCACTTGGACATCACGGGATAGACGAAGGACGCACCGGCGCCGGTGACGTCGGCGGCGAAGGCGTTGGCGGCGAAGGTCGTCGCAACAGCCAGCGCTGCCAGACGGAACTTGATGGACTTGAACACGGATGGGCTCCCTGTAGAGGTACGGACGGGCCTTGGCCCGTTCGGTGTGCATTGCATAACGGTTCGATGACAGCCGGGCGTCATGAACATTTCAGTGTCGTGACATGTGCCATGAACGCTGTTCCCCTCAACGATGACGTCGCGCAACAAAAAAAGGCGCGGCGATGAGCCGCGCCCTGAAGTGTTCCAGGAGGACGGGGTAACTGGAGAGGAATTACCAGAAGAACTGCATGCGGGCTTCCAGGATGTTCGGGTCGTCGTTGAGCACGCCCTTCTCCTGCTTCACCGCAACGTAGTTCAGCATGAACTTGAAGTTGGAGCGCCAGTACCAGTTCACGCCGGCGGTCCAGCTGTCCATCTCGCCGCCGACCACAGCGCCGTCGGTCAGGTCGATCGTGTCGTAGCGCAGGCCCAGCTGCCACAGGCCGACGGAGGGGTTGTCCGGCAGGCCGGTGGTCGGCACGCCGCTCTTGTAACCCCAGGTCTCGCCGGTGACGTTCCACAGGCCGGAGATGTAGTAGCCGTCGCCGGTGAAGTCGTCGAAGCTGCCGTAGCGCTTGACGTCGGTGCTCATGTACTCGGCCTGCACCTTGACCGGGCCAGTGACCCACAGGCCCTCGACGCCGATCACGCTGTTGCGATCGCTGGCGCGCAGGCCGCTGCTGCCGGTGTCGACGAAGCGGGTCGGCACCATGTCGGCCATCGGACGGGCGCGCAGGCGGATGACGTCGCCGTCGGTGTCCTTGTCGGTGTACGACACGCCCAGGTGCAGGACGTTGCCCTGCTCGTTGATCGGCGCAAAGTAACCGCGCACGCCGTAGCCGCTGCCATGCTCGCGGTTGCGGGTGAGTTCGCGACCGAAGTAGCTGGCGGTCACGCCCCAGTTGGCATCGCCGATGTTGTACTGCGCGCCGAGGCGGCGGGCGGTACCGATCGAGTTGGTGATCGACGACTTGGAGATGAAGTCGTTGTTCTTTGTCGACGACAGCTCTTCCATCGTCGCACCCGGCTGCTTGTACTGGCCGACCTGGATGAAGTGGTTGGCGTTGTTGCCGAACTTGTACTTGACGTTCGCGTCCAGGAACTTGTCGTCCTTGGCGTCGTAACCCAGCACCCACTCGATGTTGCCCGGGCCCTTGCCCTTGAGCACCAGCTCGGCGCGGCGCAGCTCGTTCAGGTAGTCGTCACCGTCCAGGTCGGACGAGGAGTCCGCGCCGTAGTCGATGGTGTCGCTGTCGAACTTGTAGAAGTCGGCCTGGACCAGGCCTTCAAAGGAGACTTCCGAACCGCCGATCACGTCGAGGGTGATTTCGGCATGCGCGGCCGGCGCGACGAGGGCGGCGAGCAGCGCGACGGACAGGGTGCTGCGGGACAGTTTCATGGACGTAGCCCTTGGAGGCGTTGGAGAGAACGCTGCGCAGGCTAGGGTGTGAAAGTTGCGTAAATGTGACAGTCCTGACTTATTTCGCCGGGATGACGTTCAGATGACCAGGGCTGACTGCGGCTTTGGGGCGTCCGCCAGCGTCAGGTGGCCAGCGGTTCGGGCTCGCCGAGCGTCTTGTCGGGAAAGCGGCAGATGTCGCGGATCGCGCAGTGCGGGCAGTCCGGCCTGCGCGCCTTGCACACGTATCGGCCATGCAGGATCAGCCAGTGGTGGGCATCGTGCAGGTAGGCCGGAGGCACCACCTTCACCAGGCCATCCTCGACCTCGCGCACGTTCCTGCCCGGGGCCAGGCCGGTCCGGTTCGCGACCCGGAAGATGTGGGTGTCCACTGCCATGGTCGGCTCGCCGAAGGCGGTGTTGAGCACAACATTGGCGGTCTTGCGGCCCACTCCGGGCAGCGCCTCGAGTGCGTCGCGGTCGCGCGGGACCTCGCCGCCGTGGAGCTCGATCAGCTGCTGCGCCATCGCGACCACATTGGCCGCCTTGGTGTTGTACAGGCCGATGGTCGAGATGTACGGCTTGAGTCCCTCGACGCCCAGCCGGGCGATGGCCTGCGGCGTGTTGGCCACGGGAAACAGCTTGCGCGTGGCCTTGTTGACGCCGACGTCGGTGGCCTGCGCGGACAGCGTCACCGCGACCAGCAATTCGTACGGCGTGCTGAATTCCAGCTCGGTCGTCGGCTTGGGGTTGAGCGACTTGAGCCGGGCGAACATGGTTTCGATTTCCGCCGGCGACAGGCGGGTGACGCGCCGCGCGCGCTTGCGCACAGTTTTCTTCTTCGGCGTGACGGTCATGGCTTGTGGCGGGCCGCGGCCTTGGCGCGCGCGCGGGCAAGTGCGGCGGCCGCGGCGGACGGCAACGCGGGCGCGCTGGTGGTCTGTGTCGCGGGTGTGGATGGCGCGCGCTGGTCCGCACGTTCGCGCGCGCGACGTTCCAGTCGTGCATTGCGCGCGCGGAAGCGTTCGCGTGCGGCGAGTGCGGACAACCGCGTTTCGCGCGCGCCGTGGATCAGCCGCGTGCATTGCGCGCTGCAGTTGCCGCAGGCGAGGGGAGGGTCGAGCAGCAGGCCAAGGTCGATCGCCCGGTCCAGATCGTCGGTTGCCAGCGCATGCGCGATCGCATGCACGCGGTCGCCGTGTGCATCACGGCAACCGCAGACGCAGGCCTCGGGCGCGGGCGCGATCACTGGCCCTTGAACACGGGCTTGCGTCGTTCGAGGAATGCGCCGGTGCCTTCGCGCATGTCCTCCGTGGAGAACATCAGGCCGAACTGCGCAGTCTCGTATTCCAATCCTTCCTCGATTCCGCACTCGCCGCCGACGTTGACGCAGTCGAGCACGCCGCGCAGCGCCAGCGGAGCCGACGCGGCGAGCTGGTCTGCGAGCTTCATCGTTTCCGCCTCGAGGTCCGCTGCAGGCACGACCCGGTTGACGATGCCCAACTCGCGCGCCCGCGCGGCATCCACCGGCGCGCCGACCAGGCACAGTTCCAGTGTGGCCGCGCGACCGGCCAGGCGCAGCAGGCGCTGCGTGCCGCCGAAGCCGGGGATCAGGCCGAGGTTGATTTCCGGCTGGCCGACCTTGGCCGTGTCGGCCGCGATGCGCAGATGGCAGCCCATGGCCAGTTCCAGCCCGCCGCCGAGCGCGAAGCCGTTGACCATCGCGATGACCGGCTTGGGCATCTTCTCGATCCGGCGCATCAGCGCCTGTCCGCGCAGCGAGAAATCGCGGCCCTGGACCGGTGTCAGGCCGTTCATCTCGGCAATGTCCGCGCCGGCAACGAAGGCCTTGGGGCCGGCACCAGTAAGGACCACGCAGCGGACCGACGGGTCGCTCGCGGCGGCCTCGAAGGCCTCGCGCAGCGCGTCCAGGGTAGCCGCGTTGAGCGCGTTCAGCTTGTCGGGACGGTTGACGGTGACCAGACGTACGGCGCCGCGGTCGGCGGTCAGGACAGGCGATTCGGACATGGGCGGAGGATCCCCGGAAACGTTAAGAAAATGCTGGAAAACAAGGGCGCTTCGCGGCATGGAACTTCAAGCCGGACGCAGTGTCTGAGCCCGTCGGCGTCAGTGGCGATTAAGCGCAGGCGCCGGTATCCTAGCGCGTCCATCCGGGTCCATTCGACCGGTGCGGGCCTTTCCAGGAGCGGTTGTCCCGCCCCGATCCATCACGGAGATTCCACCGAATGAAGTTGCGTTTGATTGCTGCCGCCGTGGCGGCCCTGGCACTGACCGCCGGCAACGCCGTCGCGCAGAACACTTCGACCGAACAGGGCAAGCTGAGCTATGCGCTCGGTTACGACCTGGGGCGCAATGCCATCGAGAGCGGTGAGCAGGTCGATGTGAACACCATCATCAAGGGCCTGCAGGACGGCTACGCCAAGAAGCAGCCCTCGGTTCCGGTCGACCAGCTGCGCACCGCGGTGCAGAACATGCAGCAGCGCCAGCAGCAGAAGGCCAAGGCCGCATGGGACAAGGCCGCGTCCGAGAACAAGACCAAGAGCGATCAGTTCATCGCGGCCAACAAGGCCAAGGCAGGCGTGAAGGCGCTGCCGAGCGGCGTGCAGTACCGCGTCATCGAGAACGGCACCGGTGCCAAGCCGACCCAGGCCAACACCGTGCAGCTTGAAGTCGCCGGTCCGTACGCCTGGGGCGAGCGTCCGCAGCAGGCCCGTCCGGCGCAGAACATCCCGTCGATCAAGGTCAGCGAGATCGAGATGCCGGCGATGCGCGAAGCGCTGCTGCAGATGCCGGCCGGCTCGAAGTGGGAAATCACCCTGCCGCCGGACAAGGCCTACGGTGCCGACCCGCGCACGCCGTTCCCGCCGAACGTCGCTGTCCAGTTCGAAGTCAAACTGGTCAGCGTCAAGTAACGCAATGGTGCGCTCGCGCATAGCGCGAGCGCCTGTGCCATTGCGTTATCCCCGCGAAAGCGGGGATCCAGTGTCTTAAGCTCCACCCCGCTCGCGCTACGCGCGAGCGGCTTTGCCAAAACGTTATCCCCGCGCAGGCGGGGATCCAGTGCCTTTCCAAGCTTCACGGTTCGCGCATCGCGCGAGCGCCTCTGCCATTGCGTTATCCCCGCGAAGGCCGGAGATCCAGTGCCTAGGCGTCCACGACGCCCGGTCACAAGCAAAACCGCCTCACCCGTCGGGCCGGCCATGCCGGCCCGATGTTTTTTGCAAATTCGAAACCACTGAAACCGCGGCGCCTGTCCCGCGTCGCGCTTCAGACCTGCATGCGCAAGCCGATACCGGTTGAAACGCGCAGGCGCCCCCCTTAGGTTTGTCGTTCGATGAATACCCTGTTCCGCGCCGTCCTCAGCCCCTGCATCGGCGTCTGCTCGCTCAACGACGACGGCCTGTGCGACGGCTGCCACCGGACCAGCGCCGAGATCGCACGCTGGCCGTACATGGACGACGACGAACGCCTGCGCATGATGGAAACCGTGTTGCCCGAACGCGAGTCGCGACGCCGGTGAGCGCAGGCCGCGCCGACCCCGGATTGCCGGACTGGCCGCGCCTGCGCGACGCGCTGTATCCGCTGGCCGAACCCCCGCAGGGACCCGGCTGGAATCTCGACGAACTGCACGACCTGGTGCCCGCGGATACCGCGACCGTGCAAGCGGCCGTGCTGGTCGGACTGGTGCCGCGCGATGGCGGCACGCAGGTGGTGCTGACGCGCCGCACCGATGCCCTGCGCCAGCATGCCGGCCAGGTGAGCTTTCCCGGCGGCCGCATCGAGCTCGACGATGCCGATGCGGTGGCCGCGGCGATGCGCGAAACGCACGAGGAGATCGGCGTCTCCTCGATGCTGATCCATCCGCTGGGCTACCTGGATCCGCTGGCCACCATCACCGGTTATCGCGTGCAGCCCGTCGTCGCGGTATTGGCGGCCGATTACGTCGCAACGCCCGATCCGAACGAGGTTGCCGACGTGTTCGAAGTGCCGCTGTCGTTCCTGCTCGATCCGGCGAACCTCGCCACGCACACGCTCGATTACCGCGGCCGTCCCCGCCAGGTGTTCGAGTACCGCTATCCCGCGCAACGCATCTGGGGCGCGACCGCCTCGATGCTGTTCAACCTGCGCCAGCGCCTGGAGGCGATCCGATGAGCGACAACGCGATGCACTGGACCACGCTGGTGTCGGCGGAGGAACTGGCTGCCGCACTGGGGCGCGACGATCTGGTCGTGTTCGACACGCGTCATTCGCTGGCCGCACCCGAAGCCGGTGAGGCCGCATGGCGCAAGGCGCATATCCCGGGGGCGTTCTATGCGCATCTGGATCGCGAACTGTCCGATCACCGCAAGGCGCACGCCGGCCGCCACCCATGGCCCGACGATGCCGACTTCACAGCCGCGCTCGCACGCTGGGGCGTGACGCCGCGACACCAGGTGGTGGTCTACGACGCGGGCGATGGTGCGCTCGCTGCCGCGCGCATGTGGTGCATGCTGCGCATGCTGGGCCACGAACGTGTGGCCGTGCTCGACGGCGGCCTGACACGCTGGCAATCGCTTGGCCTGGCGACCGACGCCGACGTGCCCTTGGCGGCGCCAGCGCCGCCGTATCCCGCGACCTTCGACTGGAGCCGCCTGCTCGACGCCCAACAGGTGCAGGCGCACCTGGACGCCGGCGGCGTACTGCTGGACGCGCGAGCCGCCGAACGTTTCCGCGGAGAGGTCGAACCCATCGATCGTGTGGCCGGCCACGTGCCGGGCGCGATCAACCGTCCCTACGCGTTGAACATGCGCGATGGCCGCTTCCGTCCGGCGGACGAGCTGGCACGGGAATTCACGACGCTGCTGCAGGGGCGTTCCGCGTCCGACGTGGTGGCGATGTGCGGCTCGGGCGTCACCGCCTGCCACCTGCTGCTCGCGCTGGAACATGCGGGGCTGAAAGGCCGGTTGTTCACCGGTTCGTGGAGCGGATGGATCGACGATCCCTCGCGCCCCATCGCGCGTGGCGACTGACTTGTCCGGGCAAGGCCATTGCCCGCGCGCATGACGAACAGCGCGCTTTCGTAACCTGACCGTCATCCAAGCCCCCGATCCTTGCGCGATTTCGCATTGGGGGTGTGCTGCATGGCACGTATTTCGAACTGGGTCCTCGCGCTCCTGCTGACCGTTCCGTGCCTGGCATCGGCACAGGTGGACGCCGAGCGCGTCCGTATCCATGGATCGCAGACCATGGCTGCGCGGCTGGTGCCCGCGGTCGCCGAGGCATGGCTGCGGGACATCGGCTACGAGGGAATTCGGCGCGCGCAGCCCGGCCCCAACGTCACCGAGATCCATGCGCAGCGCGACGGCCTGCCTTTGATCGTGGAGATCGCCGCGAGCAGCTCGGCCGACGGCTTCCAGGATCTGGTCGACGGCAACGCGCAAGTCGCGATGATGACGCGCCGTCCGAACGCGGCCGAACTCGATGCCGGGTGGCAACTGGGCGACCTGGCTTCGCACGACCAGGAGTTCGCGCTGGCGCTCGATGGCGTGGCGGTGGTCGTCAACCGCAATAATCCGATCGCGAAGCTGAGCCTGACGCAGTTGCGCCGCATCTTCGCGGGCCAGGTGCGCGACTGGCGCGAAGTCGGCGGACGCGGTGCGGTGCACCTGCACATGGTTGGCGGCACGAATTCCGCACGCGACATGATGGACGAGCGCGTGATGCAGGGCGATGCCTATGCGCCGGCAGAGCTTCACGTCGACGGCAACGCGCTGGTGCAGGCCATCGCGCGCGATCCGCAAGGCATCGGCTTTGTCACGCTGCGCCAGCCGTGGGGTGCGAACGTGCGCCCGATGGCGCTCTCCGACGGTGGTCGGGCGGTGGCGCCGACGCGCCTGGCGGTGCAGAGCGAGGACTATCCGCTCACGCGTCGGCTGTACCTGTACGGCAGCCAGATGATGGGCGCACTCAGTCGCAGCTTCGCGCTGTACGCGATGGGCAAGCGCGGCCAGGATGCCGTCGCGCAGACGGGTCATCTCTCGCTGACGATGCGACCCGGCGCAAAGCCGGCGTCCACAAGCGGTCCGCGCGAGTATCGCGGGCTGGTGGCCAATGCCACGCGCCTGCCGGTCAGCCTGCGCTTCAACTTCAGCGGTGCCAACGACAGCGGCATCGCCAGCAGCGTCTACGACAGCCGCTCCGTGCGCGACCTCGAGCGCCTGACGGCCTTCCTGCAGCTACCCATCAACCGCGGCAGGCGCGTGCTGGTGATCGGGTTCGCAGATGCCAACGCGGGCAGCGCCGTGGCCGCGACACTGATGAGCAACGATCGCGCCGATCTGGTCGCGCACGAGCTGATGGCACGCGGCTTCAGCGTGGCGCATGCGCGCGGCATCGGTTCGCAGGTACCGCTGGCCGCGACCGGAACGCCCACCGCGCGCTACCGCAACGAACGTGTCGAGATCTGGCTGCAGTAACGCAACTCAGTGACGGACTGCGCGCGGTTACTTGCCCAGTCGTGCCACCAGTGCGTGCAGGGCGGCCTGCGTGGCCGGGTCGCCCCATGCATCGACGAAGCGCGTCAGCTGGATGTTTTCCGGCTGCAGCGCGGCGATCACGTCGGCACGTGCAATCGCGCGGGTCTGGCGCATCACCGATTGCGGCAGCCTGAGCAGCTGCGTCAGCCATTCGCGCGCGCGCGAGGCGACGTCCTCGACGTCGACCAGCTCATCGACCAGGCCGATGCGCTCCGCGCGTTCGGCTTCGACCATGTCGCCGGCGACGACCAGACGCTCGGCGCGATAGACACCGACCACGCGCTGCATCAGGCGCAGGATGCCGACCGGCACCACCAGCCCGACCTGGGTTTCGTTGAGGCCGATGCGATACGGTTTGGACGGATCCTCGCTGCGTGCCATCACGCGATAGTCGCAGCACAGCGCCAGTACGCAGCCACCCGCTGGCGCATGTCCCCCGATGGCGGCCACCACCGGCACTGGCGATTCGGCCAGCGCCAGCGCAGCCGAGAAGAACGCTTCCCACGCCTGCATCAGCGCGGCGCGATCGTTGCCCAGCGAAAGCAGGTAGGGCACATCGAGACCGGCGGAAAACACCTTGGTCCCGCCGCTGAGCACGATGCCCTGCGCGCCGCCCTCGATAGCGCCCGCGAGCGCGTGGCGCAGGTCGTTGCACAGCTGCGGGTTGAGCGCGTTGACCGGCGCACGGGCCAGTTTCAGTTCGACGATGCCGTCAGCGGAGTGGATTTCGACAAGGCTCATGGAAACGTCCTGTGGCCGGCGTCGCGGCGATGAAGAGGGCTGATGATGTCCGCCTCGGCACGGCTGCGCCGACGCGGCAGCCGGTATCATAGGCCCATGAACACTCTCCGCCTTCGCCTGGGTTTGATCGGACTTCTGTGTGCGGCCTCGACGGTGGCTCCTGCCGCCGACTGCGTGCCGCAGGTGCGCGAGGGCTGGCTGCGCATGCCACCGATGCAGATGCCGATGCTGGCCGGTTTCGGCCGCATCGAGAATCCCTGCGCCATGCCGGTCACCGTCGTCGGCGCGAGCAGTGCGGCATTCGGCGAGGTGTCGCTGCACGAAACGCGCGTGGTCGACGGTGTGAGCCGCATGCGCGCCATGCCGGAACTGCGCATCGCGCCGGGTGGTTCGGCCGTGCTCAAACCGGGCGGTCTGCACCTGATGCTGATGCAGCCTTCCGCCGCGCTGAAGCCGGGCAGCAAGGTCGCCGTGGAGTTCACGCTGAAGGACGGCGGGAAGGTGCTGGGCGAGTTCGTGGTGAAGAAAGCGGGCGAGTAGGGGGGAGCGAATCCCCCTTGATCCCCCTTTTTCAAAGGGGGAAAACCAGCAGGGCGCTGCTCGAGGCGAGGCGCTTTGGAGACGGAGCGAATCCCCCTTAGCCTTCCTTTTTCAAAAGGGGAAGACGAGCGGCTGCTGCTTGCGGCGAGGCGCTTGGCCGCGGAGTGAACCTCCTGGCTCCCCTTTTCGAAGGGGAAACCAGTAGGTCGCCCGACCTGACAGTAGGGAAAGCACGCACACCGCGAACTTGGCGCTGACGACGTGAAGTTGGATGTAGCGCTTTGCTTCTTCTCCCCTCTTTGGAAAAGAGGGGGCGGGGGAGATTCGCTTTTCCCGCAGCGTCAGCTGCAGGCCAGCCGCACCGCTTCCGGCAGCTGCGCCGCACGCCCGGTGCCGCGATGGATCCACACCATCACCACGTTGCCGTCGCAATACAGCACGCCGCTGTCGCGCGCATCGACGATGCGATGCCCGATGGTCACGCTGGTGTTGCCCAGGCGTTCGACGAACAGTTCGATCTCGACTTCAGCCGGCCATTCGACCGGGCGCTTGTAGTTGAGGTTGGCCGCTGCGACAACGGGCGCGATGTGATCGTCCAGCCCTTGTCCCGGCACGCTCAGCATCCAGCGCAGGCGCGCTTCTTCCAGGTAGCTCAGGTACTTCGAGTTGTTGACGTGGTTGAACGCGTCCAGGTCGCGCCAGCGCACCGACAACGGCACGCGGATCAGTGCGACGGGTTCGGCTCGCGGAGCGGCGAGCGGCTCGGCAGCCGTGGGTGCGGCTGCCGCCTCCTTCTTCGTCGCGGCGGGCTTGCGCTTGCGCGCGGCGGTCTTGCGGGGCTTGGGTGCGGCGGTGTCGCTCATGCAGCCGATTTCTTCCGGTTGTTGGCCTTGGGCTTGCCCGTCGCCTTGCGTGTGTCGGCTTCGGGCTTGGTCGCCAGCAGCGGTGCGAGGAACCGGCCGGTATGCGAATGCGGCAGCGCGGCGATGTCCTCCGGCGTACCGCAGGCCAGGATCGTGCCGCCACGATGGCCGCCTTCCGGGCCCAGGTCGATGACCCAGTCGGCCGTCTTGATCACGTCGAGGTTGTGCTCGATCACCACCACTGTGTTGCCATCGTCGCGCAGGCGATGCAGCACGGTCAGCAGGTGCTCGATGTCGTGGAAGTGCAGGCCGGTGGTCGGCTCGTCCAGGATGTACAGCGTGCGCCCGGTGTCGCGGCGCGAGAGTTCCTTGGACAGCTTCACGCGCTGCGCCTCGCCGCCGGACAGCGTGGTCGCGCTCTGGCCCAGCTTGATGTAGCTCAGGCCGACGTCCATCAGCGTTTCGAGCTTGCGCGAGATGGCCGGGATCGCCTCGAACAGGTTCAGCGCATCCTCGACGGTCATCTCCAGGACGTCGTTGATGTTGTAACCCTTGTAGAGGATCTCCAGCGTCTCGCGGTTGTAGCGCTTGCCACCGCACACGTCGCACGGCACGTACACGTCGGGCAGGAAGTGCATCTCGACCTTGATCAGGCCGTCGCCCTGGCAGGCCTCGCAACGTCCGCCGCGCACGTTGAAGCTGAAGCGGCCCGGCGAATAGCCACGCGCGCGTGCCTCCGGCACCTGCGCGAACAGTTCGCGCAGCGGCGTGAACAGCCCGGTGTAGGTGGCCGGGTTGGAACGCGGCGTGCGGCCGATCGGCGACTGGTCGATGTCGACCACCTTGTCCCACAGCTCGATGTTCTCGTGCTCGCGGTAAGGCGCCGGCGTGTGCGACGCGCCGTTGAGTTCGTTGGCGGTGATCGCGAACAGCGTGTCGTTGATCAACGTCGACTTGCCCGAGCCCGACACGCCGGTGATCGCGGTGAACAGCCCCGACGGAATCGCCAGGTCGACGTTCTTGAGATTGTTGCCGGTGGCGCCACGCAGGTGGAAGGTGGTCTTGGCGTCGGGCTTGTGGCGCCTGGCCGGGATCTCGATGCGCTTCTTGCCGCTGAGGTATTGACCGGTCAGCGAACGTGGTGCCTTGAGCACGTCGTCCAGCGTGCCCTGCGCGATCACTTCGCCGCCATGCACGCCCGCGCCCGGGCCGATGTCCACGACGTAATCGGCCAGGCGGATCGCATCCTCGTCGTGCTCGACGACGATGACGGTGTTGCCAAGGTCGCGCAGGCGCGTCAGCGTGCCCAGCAGGCGCTCGTTGTCGCGCTGGTGCAGACCGATGGACGGCTCGTCCAGCACGTACATGACGCCGACCAGGCCCGCGCCGATCTGCGAGGCCAGGCGGATGCGTTGCGCCTCGCCGCCCGACAGTGAATCGGCCTTGCGTTCCAGTGTCAGGTAATCCAGGCCCACGTCCACGAGGAAGCGCAGGCGGTCGGTGATTTCCTTGACGATCTTGGTCGCGATCTCGCCGCGCCAGCCGGGCAGGTTGAGGGACTTGAAGAACGCCAGCGCATCATCGACCGGCAGCACCACCAGTTCCGGCAGTGCGCGCTCTGCCACGAACACGCTGCGCGCGGCGCGGTTGAGGCGCGCGCCACCGCAGTCGGTGCAGGCGCGTTCGCTGATGTACTTGGCCAGTTCTTCCTGCACCGCGGCCGATTCGGTCTCGCGGTAGCGGCGCTCGAGGTTGGGAACGATGCCCTCGAAGCGATGCTTGCGCTGGCTGCGTCCGCCGCTCTCGGTGAGATAAGTGAAAGTGATGAGGTCGTCGCCGCTGCCGAACAGCACCGCGTCGCGCACCTTCGCCGGCAGCGACTGCCACGGCGCATCGACATCGAACTTGTAGTGCTTGGCCAGCGACTGGATGAGCTGGAAGTAGTACGCGTTGCGGCGATCCCAGCCGCGCACCGCGCCGGCCGAGAGCGACAGCTCCGGATGCACGACCACGCGCGCCGGATCGAAGAACTCCGCCACGCCCAGGCCGTCGCAGGTGGGGCAGGCGCCGATCGGCGAGTTGAACGAGAACAGGCGCGGTTCCAGCTCCGGCAGCGAGTAGTCGCACACCGGGCAGCTGTACTTGGACGAGAACAGCAGCGGTGCCGCGTCGGGATTGTCCAGCGACATCACCTGCGCCATGCCGTCGCCGAGCTTCAGCGCGGTCTCGAACGATTCGGCCAGGCGCTGCTTGATGTCCTCGCGCGGCTTGAAGCGATCCACCACCGCTTCGATGGTGTGCTTGACGCGCAGCGCCAGCGGCGGCACGGCGTCGATCTCGTGCAGCACGCCGTCCACGCGCACACGCACGTAGCCCTGCGCGCGCAGTTGCTCGAACACCTGCGCGTGCTCGCCCTTGCGCTCGCGGATCACCGGCGCGAGCAGCATGTAGCGCTGCTCGCGGCCTTCCTCGCTTTCGCCCAGCGCGACCACCTGGTCGACCATCTGGCTGACCGTCTGCGCTTCGAGTGGATAGCCGTGGTCCGGGCAGCGCGGCGTACCCACGCGTGCGTACAGCAGGCGCAGGTAGTCGTAGATCTCGGTGATGGTGCCGACCGTCGAACGCGGGTTGTGCGAAGTCGACTTCTGCTCGATCGAGATGGCCGGCGACAGCCCCTCGATGTGGTCGACGTCGGGCTTCTCCATCACGGAGAGGAACTGCCGCGCGTACGCGGACAGCGATTCGACGTAGCGTCGCTGGCCTTCGGCGTAGATGGTGTCGAACGCGAGGGACGACTTGCCCGAGCCTGACAAGCCGGTGATCACGATCAGCTTGTCGCGCGGCAGGTCGAGATCGATGTTCTTGAGGTTGTGCGTCCGCGCGCCGCGGATGCGGATGTAATCCAGCGCCATCGGTTGCCTGTCTGGGGAGGGTCGCCGTCGCGGAGCGCGAGGGCGAACAGAGGAGCGTATCGACTGGCGTAGATGGGGGCAAATCGCCGGAAGCAAAGTCCAGCACGGGCGCGTCGGGTGCGGATCGCGACCGGTGTCGCGGGCCGCACGACCGGGCGTTCAGTCGGGAGCTGAACGCCCGGCGGGCAGGTTCATGAACGACCCTGCACGAGGCGGAATCGCGCGGCGGTGCCGGGGCCCGCCTGGTCGGTGGTCTCGATGGCGGCGGGACTGACGCCGTTGACGATGAGCTGTACCTTGATCGCCTCGGCGCGCTGCCGCGCCAGCGCCGGGTCGCCGTTGGCCGGGCCGGCCACTTCGATGCGGGTGCCATCGCCGGCGGCCTGGATCACCTCCGCCGCCTTGCTCAGCAGTGCCAGGCTTTCGGGTGCCACGCGCGCGCTGCCGTCCTCGAACCGGATCGGCGTCTGCGCGACGGCTTCGTTCAGCGCCTTGATGAGTTCGTCGCCGGACGTGCCGGGCCTGACCTGCGCCAGCACGGCCGACGCGGGATCGGCGGGCGAGGCGGTGTCGCCCATGCCCTGGAGGAGCCCGGTGTACGTGAAGCCGGGGAACATCAGTTCGGCCTTGGCCAGCAGCGCCTTGCGGGCCTCCACGGGCGCATGGCCGCTGAGTTCGATCTTGCGGCCTTCGAACGACAGCGCTGCGCCGGGCACGGCGAACGATGCGAGGAACCGGGGCAGGGCGGCCTGCCAGGGCGCCGGGCGCGCGCCGCGATCGACGGCGATGTCGCCCGAGACGTGCTCCGCACCATAGGCGCGTACCAGCGCACCGAGCACGGCCTTGCGGCTGGCCTCGCTGTCGACGGTGCCGTCGTAGCGGACGTCGCCGTTGTTGTTCACCAGATTGAGACGGGCCTCGAAGCGTGCCGCAGGGGCGGCTTCCGCCTGTGCTGCTGATTGCGGGGAGGCCGGCTCGCGGCTGCATGCGCCGATGGCGATCGTGACGGCGAACAGCAATGCAGCCAGTGCCGGGCGCGCGACGCGGCTGGAACGGGTGGTGCGGTGTGGACTCATGGGCACTCCATCGACGGGGGAAGCCGCGGGGGCGGACATCGGCGGAAGGAAAGGCCCGGCGGACCGAGCCTTTCCGGTGGGGCTCAGCGCTTGGACGCGTATTCGATCTCGACCGGATCGGCGCATTCCTGCGTGCCGTTGTTGCACAGCTTGTAGCTCATGGTGCCGGTGCCGATGACGCGGAACGTATCGGTGGCGCGGCCGTTGTTGCGCACCGTCTTGAGGATGGCGCCGTTGCGGTAGATGTCGATGTTGCGCTTGCCGTGCGTCCAGTTCAGCACCACCTGCGTGCGGTGGTTGGTCAACTGGGTCGCTTCGGCCTCGACCGAACGTGGCCAGTTGGCGTCGGTGAAGCTCGGATACAGCGACACGCCGGCGGCGTTGCTGAAGCCGCGGATGGTGACGTACCAGGTGCCGCCCTGCGGGGCCGGGAAGAAGCAGTTCTCGTTGTTGCCGGAGGCGAACGGACGGCAGTCGTACGCGGTCGTGGTCGGTTCGGCCGCGCGGCGCACGTACATGTCCGCGTCGCCCGTACCGCCGTACATGGCGAACAGCAGGTTCGACGCACCGTTGGGCACCAGCAGCTCATAGCGCACGGTGTCGCCGGCCAGCACCTCGATGCCGGTGACGGTGACACCATTCTCCAGCTCGGTGGCCGGCGGCGGCGGCGGCGGCGGCGGGACGTCCGGCGGCAGCGGTTCGGAACCGGCGGCCACGGCCACGGCATAGCGGGCGTCGATGATGCCGGCGCCGCACCACTTGTTGTAGCCGCAACCGTTGGCGAATCCGCCCGACGCATATGCCGTGTTCTCGAGGATCTTCTTGACCTCGTCCGGCGTCTTGGGCGTCGATGCGGCCGACTGCATCAGCGCGATCACGCCGGCGACGTGCGGGGCGGACATCGAGGTGCCCGCATACCAGGCATAGCCTTCGCCTTCCTGGCCCTGCAGGCCCAGGTTGAGGGTGGACAGGATGTTGTCCTCGGCCGGGACCACGCCCGAACCGCCCGGCGCGGCCACGTCCACGACGTTGCCGTAGTTGGAGAAGCCCGACAGCGCGCCCGTGGGACCGACGGACGACACCGTGATCACGTCGTTGCAGCTGGCCGGCGAGTAGTTCGCCGCATCGGCCGAGGAATTGCCCGCCGACACGACCACCGTGGTGCCGCGCGCCTTGGCCGCGGTGTACGCCGCCTGTTCGGCCACGCTGCACGCGCCGCTGCCGCCCAGGCTGAGGTTGATGACCTCCGCCGGCGTCGCGTTGGCCGGCACGCCCGTGACGGTGCCGCCGGAGGCCCAGGTCACCGCATCGATGATGTCGGACTCGTAACCGCCGCACTTGCCCAGCACGCGCACCGGCTGCACCTTCGCGCCGAACGCCACGCCGGCGACGCCCGCGTTGTTGTTGGTCGCCGCGGCCACCGTGCCGGCCACGTGCGTGCCGTGCCAGCTGCTGTCCTCGGGAATGCCGAAGATGTTGCATTCGCCGTCGTGCCAGTCGCCCGGATCGTTCGGGTCCGCATCGCGACCGTCGCCGTCCACGCTGACCTCGGTGTCGATGATGAAGTCGTAGCCGGGCACGTACTGGCTGTCGAGTTCGGAATGCGGCGTGCTGCCCGTGTCGAGCACGGCCACCACGATGCCGTCACCGGTGCTCAGGTCCCACGCGGGCTCGGCGTTGATGCCGCCAGGGCCGTTCTTGTAGTGCCACTGCTGCGCGTAGCCCGGATCGTTCGGCACCATCATCGGCTTGCGCAGGCGGTCGGGTTCCACCGCCAGCACGTTGGGGTCCTTCATCAGTTCCAGCATCAGCTGCTTGGTCGCCACGCTGTCGAGCTTGCGGTCGGTGCGGATCAGCGAGCTGCCGGTGGCCAGCGTGCGCATCGGCGCGATGCCCACGCCCAGTGCCTTGGCGGCGGTCGCCAGTTGCTGCTGCGCGGAGGCGGCGCTCATGCGCTTGGCCGCGGACCTGTAGGTGATGATGAAACGGTCGTGCTGTTGCGGCTGCGCTTTCGCCGCCTTGGCCGCCTGTGGGGAGAGGGTGGAGACCTTGGCCTTGTTCACCGTCGGCAACTTGCCTCCGGAGTTGGCCGCGGGGGCCACGATGAACGCCGTGGCGATGGCGAGGGCGGTCCACTTCAGCGAGCGTGCTTTGTGAGTCATGACAACATCCCTTGTTGATGGTGGCTGCTGTTGCTGGAACTCCCGGCGTCTCCCCTGTGCGGCGTCGGGTGCGGGACCGCGAAACGGATGCCGTATCGCGGAACGGGGGCGTGCAGGCGCGCGCGCTCGTCGATGCGGCGCGTCGGGCACGTGGAATCGGGAAGGCAGTTGCGCTGCGCTCGCGCTGGCAGCGTGAGGAGCGTCAGGTTGGGATGGGTAGTCGGCGGCCACGGCCGCTCGGAAGCGTCATCGCGGCGGACAGGCAGTCGGAATCCTTTCGACACAGGGCCTCCATGCTCACTCGGTCTGCCCATCCGATTGGACAGACGTGGTGCTTTCAGGTGATGCGGAACGGCGCCCTGGAGCCTCCCGCACGCCGACCGTAGTGCATGCCCGTGTGCGCTGCAAGCCCTTGAAAGCAGAGGATTTTCACCTTCACGGGGCTGAATGCGGGGCAAAGCGTGCGGGCCATCGCGATTTGCGGCTCACCTGGCGACCAGGCGGGGGCCTTCTCGCGCGAGATGGCGCTGACTTGCCTGCGCCATGGAAAAACCCTAGAATTCCGCTTCTGTCCGCCCGCATGGGTGCGGCAGGCGACCAAAATAACTACAGAGGAATCTGGTCATGTACGCAGTAGTAGTCACCGGCGGTAAGCAGTACCGCGTGATGCAGGGCGAAACCCTGCGCGTCGAGTTGCTCGATGCCGAAGTCGGCAGCGAGATCAAGCTGGACAACGTCCTGATGCTGGGCGGCAGCGACGGCGTGAAGGTTGGCGATGCCCTGAAGGGCGCGTCGGTCTCCGCCAAGGTGGTCGGCCACGGCCGCGCCGACAAGGTGCGCATCGTGAAGTTCCGCCGCCGCAAGCACCACCGCAAGCAGATGGGCCACCGTCAGCATTACACCGAAATCGAAATCACCGGCATCGCCGGCTAAGTGAGGAGAAGCAGCCATGGCACACAAAAAGGGCGTAGGTTCCACCCGTAACGGCCGCGACTCCAACCCGAAGTACCTCGGCGTGAAGATGTACGGCGGCCAGGCCATCGAGGCCGGCAACATCATCGTCCGCCAGCGCGGCACCCAGTTCCATCCGGGCGCCGGCGTCGGTCTGGGCCGCGATCACACCCTGTTCGCGCTGGTCGACGGCAAGGTCGAGTTCTCGACCAAGGGTCCGAAGAAGCGCCGCACCGTCAGCGTCGTCGCCGAATAAGGCGATCGAAGCTGCAGCGAGGGCCCCGCTTCGGCGGGGCTTTTCGTTTCGGACAGTTGGTAAGCGGGAATGGAGAATCGGTAATCGCGACAGCGAACCCCCGCGCTTCATTGCCTCATGGCTTTCATGCCGCCACGATGCCCCTGCTTTAGACGATTCCCGATTTTCCATTCCCGATTCCCGGCATTCCCATGAAACTCGTCGACGAAGCCGAAATCCAGGTCATTGCAGGCGACGGCGGTAACGGCTGCGTCGGATTCCGCCGAGAGAAGTTCATTCCGCTCGGTGGTCCCGACGGCGGCGACGGTGGCGATGGCGGCAGCGTCTGGCTGGTTGCCGACGAAAACCTCAACACGCTGGTCGACTTCCGCCACCAGAAGCAGTTCCGCGCCCGGCGCGGCGAGAACGGCATGGGCCGGCAGATGTACGGCAAGGCCGGCGACGATCTGGTCATCACCGTGCCGGTCGGCACCGTGGTCACCAACGTCGAGACCGACGAGGTCATCGGCGACCTGACGCGCCACGGCGAGCGCCTGCTGGTCGCGAGGGGCGGCAAGGGCGGCCTGGGCAACATGCATTTCAAGAGTTCGGTGAACCGCGCGCCGCGCAAGGCGCTGCCGGGCCTGCCGGGCGAGCAGCGCGAGCTCAGGCTGGAACTGAAGCTGCTGGCCGACGTGGGCCTGCTGGGTTTCCCGAATGCCGGCAAGAGCACGCTGATCCGCGCGGTCTCGGCCGCGACGCCGAAGGTCGCGGACTATCCGTTCACCACGCTGTATCCCAACCTGGGAGTGGTCAGCGTCGAACCGCATCGCAGCTTCGTCATCGCCGACATTCCCGGCCTGATCGAGGGTGCGGCGGAGGGCGCGGGCCTGGGCACGCAGTTCCTCAAGCACCTGCAGCGCACCAGCCTGCTGCTGCACCTGGTGGACATCGCGCCGATGGAAGGCGGGGTGGAGGGCGTCAGCCCGGCCGACCAGGTGCGCGCGATCGAGCGCGAACTGGAAAAGCACGACCCCGAACTGCTCGGGCGGCCGCGCTGGCTGGTGCTCAACAAGGCCGACCTGCTGCTGGAAGAAGAGCAGCAGGCCGCGGCCAAGGCCATCATCGACGAGCTGGACTGGAAGGGCCGCTGGTACCTGGTCTCTGCGATCAGCCGCGAAGGCACGTGGCCGATCATGCTGGACGTGATGGCCTTCTTCGACCGCCAGCGCGAGGACGCGCTGGAGGCCGAACGCGCCGGCGGCGACCATGCCGCATCCTGAGGCGGTCGTGCAGGCAACAAAAAACCCGGCATCGGCCGGGTTTTTGTTTGCCCCATTGCTGGAAGCGGGTGCCGCGCAGCGCCTGACGCGCGGAGCGGCGAACCCGCTTGCCGGATCAGGCGGCCTGGAGCGCCTTGATGCGGGCGTTCAGGCGGGCCTTGTGACGGGCGGCCTTGTTCTTGTGGATCAGGCCACGCGCGCTGAAGCGATCGAGGATCGGCTGAGCGACGACGAAGGCGGCCTGGGCACCGGCGGCGTCGTTCTCGCCCAGGGCCTTGAGCACCTTCTTGACGGCGGTACGCAGCATCGAACGCTGGCTGGCGTTGCGGGCATTGCGGACCACGGTCTGCTTGGCGCGCTTTTTGGCGGACTTGATGTTTGCCACGGCGAATTCCTGGAAACTGGTAAGTGAAAGTGGGTCTGGGGACAATCAGACCGGAAAGTATGGAGGATTCAGTGGGTTGCGTCAACTGGAAGGGGAAGGGGCGATGAGCGGCGGCCTGCTGCGATCCACCACGGTGTTCAGCGCGATGACGTTCATCTCGCGCGTGTCCGGACTGGTCCGGGACCAGATCTACGCCGCCGTGTTCGGCGCCGGTCCGGCCATGGATGCGTTCGTCGTCGCCTTCCGGATTCCCAACTTCATGCGCCGGCTCTCGGCCGAGGGGTCGTTCTCGATGGCCTTCGTCCCGGTGCTGGCCGAGTACAAGGCCAAGCACGACCAGGCGGCGATCAAGGAGCTCATCGACCGGGTGGCCGGCACGCTGACCGCTGCGCTGCTGGTGATCACGGCGCTGGCGGTGCTGTGCGCCCCCGCGCTGATGCGACTGTTCGCGCCGGGCTTCGAGCCGGGCACCACGCAGAGCGACCTGGCCGAGCTGATGCTGCGCATCACCTTCCCGTATGCGTTGTTCATCTCGCTGGCCTCGTTCGTCGGCGGCATCCTCAACAGCTACCAGCGCTTTGCGATCCCCGCGCTCTCGCCGGTGCTGATGAACCTGTCGATGATCGCCGCGGCGCTGGGCCTGGTCCCGCTGATGAGGGACTGGGGCTACGAGCCAGTCCTCGCGCTGGCGTGGGGCGTATTCGTGGCGGGCATCCTGCAGCTCGCATTCCAGTTGCCGTCGCTGGCGCGGCTGGGCCTGCTGCCGCGTCCGCGCTGGGGCGCAGCCCACGCCGGCGTGCGCAAGATCATGAAGCTGATGGTGCCGACGCTGTTCGGCTCGTCGGTCGCACAGGTCAACCTGCTGCTCAACACCATCATGGCCTCGTTCCTGATCGGCGGCAGCGTGACGTGGCTGTACTACACAGACCGTCTGCTCGAATTCCCGCTGGGCATGTTCGGCGTGGCGATCGGGACGGTGATCCTGCCGCACCTGTCCAGCCGTCACGCGGCCACCGATCCGCAGGGGTTCTCGAAAGGCCTGGACTGGGGTTTCCGACTGTGCCTGCTGATCGGCATACCCGCGTGCCTGGGCCTGATCTTCTGCGCCGAGGCGCTGATCGCCACGCTGTTCCAGTACGGCCACTTCAAGGCGCACGACACGCACATGGCGCGCCTGAGCCTGATGGCGCAATCCACGGCGGTGCCGGCGTTCCTGCTGGTGAAGGTGCTGGCTCCTGCGTTCTACGCGCGCCAGGACCCGAAGACGCCGGTGAAGTCCGCGGTGGTGGCAGTCGTCGTGAACCTGACGGCCACGCTGGGATTGATGGCCGCGCTGCTATGGCTGACCGATGCCGGCGCGCAGGCGCTGGCCACCAGCAACGGCGATCTGACCCAGGCGCTAGGCCACATCCCCGGCGCGCATGCCGCACTGGCGCTGGCGATCGCGCTGGCCGGCTGGACCAATGCGCTGCAGCTGTGGTGGTACCTCAAGCGTGCCGGCGTGTACCAGTCGCAGCCCGGCTGGGCGAAGTTCCTGCGCCAGCTCGCCATTGCCAGCATCGCGATGGTCATCGTGCTGGGCGCGTTGCTATGGCTGTGGCAGGGCTGGACGGTGTGGCCGTGGTGGGAACGCGTGTGGAAGCTCGCCGTCGTGGTGGGGGCTGGCGCGGGTGCCTACGGTGCGTCGCTATGGCTGCAGGGCATCCGTCTGCGTGATCTTCGGGGACATTGAGATGGCACCCGGCGGCTATACTTCAGGCCGATGAGCAGGCTGTTTCGTGACGTCGAGGGCGGGCCCCGGTGCCCGCACGGCAGTGTGGTCTGCATCGGCGCATTCGACGGCCTGCACCTGGGCCACCAGGCGCTGGTGCGCCACGCGCTCGCCCGCGCGTGCGTGCTCGGCGTGCCTTGCGTGGTGCTGAGCTTCGAGCCGCTGCCGCGCGAATTCTTTGCCGCCGCCGAACCGCCGCCGCGCCTGATGCTTCCGCGCACCAAGGCCGAGCGCCTGTTCGCGATGGGCGTGGACCAGTTGGGCCTGCTGCGCTTCGACCGCCAACTGAGCAGCCTCACCGCGGAGGAATTCGTGCGCCAGGTGCTGGTGCACCGACTGTCCGCGCGCGAGGTCTGGGTGGGCCCGGAGTTCCGCTTCGGCAAGGCGCGCGCCGGCGACATCGGCGTGTTGCACGCGCTGGGCGAGGTGCACGGCTTCGCGGCCGGTGAAATCGAGCCGGTGCTGGTCGATGGCGAACGTGTTTCCGCCACGCGCATCCGCGAGGCGCTGCGTGCCGGCGACTTCGCCACGGCCGAGCGTTTCCTTGGCCGCCCGTACGCGATCGGTGGACACGTGGTGCCCGGCAAGCAGCTCGGCCGCACGCTGGGCTTCCCCACGGCCAACCTGCGTTTTGCCGGCAAGAAGCCTGCGCTGTCGGGCATCTACGCGACCTGGGTGCACGGCGTGGGTGATCGTCCGCGCGCCTCCGTGTCGAGCCTGGGCACGCGTCCCACGGTCGACGGCGTGGAGCCGTTGCTGGAAGCACACCTGTTCGATTTCGATGGCGACCTGTACGGACGCCGCATCGAAGTGGAGTTCGTCGCCAAGCTGCGCGACGAGCTCAGGTTTTCCGATCTGCCCGCACTGACGGCCCAGATGCATCTGGATGCCGCACAGGCGCGGCATCTGCTCATGCCTGAGCAGGAGCCCGCACATGCTCGTGCGGACAATTCACCAAACGCACTTACCCGATAGGTTCCCGTGAGCCAAGATCCGAACCAGTACAAAGCCACCCTGCATCTGCCCGCGACGGAATTCCCGATGCGCGGCGACCTGCCCAAGCGCGAGCCGGAAACGCTGGCACGCTGGGAGGGCGAGGGCCTGTACGCGCGAATCCGCGGGAAGGTGTCCGGCCGCGAGCGCAGCTTCGTGCTGCATGACGGTCCGCCGTACGCCAACGGTGCGATCCACATCGGCCACGCGGTCAACAAGGTGCTCAAGGACATCGTGGTGAAGTCCAAGCTGCTTGCCGGCTACGACGCACCGTACGTGCCGGGCTGGGACTGCCATGGCCTGCCGATCGAGCACCAGGTCGAGAAGAAGTACGGCAAGGTCGGCGAGAAGCTGGATGCCAGCGAGTTCCGCCAGAAGTGCCGCGAATACGCCGCCGAGCAGATCGACCTGCAGCGTCGCGACTTCAAGCGCCTGGGCGTGGTCGGCGACTGGGACAACCCGTACCGCACCATGGATTTCCGCTACGAGGCCGACATCATGCGGTCGCTGGCGAAGATCGTGGAGCGCGGTCACCTGGTGCGCGGCGCCAAGCCGGTGCACTGGTGCTTCGACTGCGGTTCGGCGCTGGCGGAGGCTGAGATCGAATACGCCGACAAGCAGTCCTGGGCCATCGACGTGGCCTACGACGCGCGCGATCCGCAGGCGCTGGCCGCGCTGTTCGGTGTGGATGCCGACGCCGGCGTGCGCGTGGCTATGCCGATCTGGACCACCACGCCGTGGACGCTGCCGGCGAGCCTGGCGATCAGCGTCGGCCCGGAGCTCGACTACGTGCTGGTCGAAGGCCCGCGCCTGCCCGACGGCAGCCGCCGCCTGCTGGTGCTGGCCGAGGCGCTGGCCGGCAAGGCGCTGGCGCGCTATGGCGTTGAGGACGTCGTCGTGCTGGGCCGCGTGGTCGGCAACCAGCTCGAAGGCGTGCTGCTGCAGCATCCGTTCTATGCCGAACGCGACATCCCGGTGCTGCTGGGCGACCACGTGTCGGCCGAGGACGGCACGGGCATGGTCCACACCGCACCGGGTCACGGCCAGGAAGACCATGCGGTCGGCCTGAAGTACGGCCTCACGGACCGTTACACCGCGGCGCAAATCAATCCGGTCGATGCGCGCGGCCTGTACCTGCCGACCACGCCGCCGGCCGATGGCGTGGTCATCGCCGGCCTGCACCTGTGGAAAGCGAACGACGTGCTGATCGACGTGGTGCGTGCCAGCGGGCATCTGCTGGCCGCGCACAAGCTCACCCACAGCTATCCGCATTGCTGGCGCCACAAGACGCCGGTGGTGTTCCGCGCCACGCCGCAATGGTTCATCTCGATGGAACAGGCGGGCCTGCGCCGCGACTCGCTGACGGAGATCGGCAAGGTCAGCTGGGTGCCGGAGTGGGGCGAGGCGCGCATCTACAACATGATCGAAGGCCGACCGGACTGGACGATCTCGCGCCAGCGCTACTGGGGCGTGCCGATCGCGCTGTTCTTCCATCGCGAGACCGGCGAGATCCATCCGCGTTCGGCCGAGCTGATGCGCCAGGTGGCCGACCGCGTGGAGCAGGCCGGCGCGGACGCGTGGTATGCGATGACCGCGGAGGATATGCTCGGCGGTGAGGCCGCGCAGTACGAGAAGGTCACCGACATCCTCGATGTGTGGTTCGACTCCGGCGTGAGCCACGAATGCGTGCTGGCGCAACGTCCGCAGGACGGCCTGCACAAGCCGGCCGATCTTTATCTGGAAGGCTCGGACCAGCATCGCGGCTGGTTCCACAGCTCGCTGCTGACCGGCGTGGCGATGGACGGCGTGGCGCCGTACCGCCAGGTGCTGACGCACGGCTTCACCGTGGACGAGCAGGGCAAGAAGATGTCCAAATCGCTCGGCAACACGGTCGAGCCGCAGAAGGTGATCAACGCGATGGGCGCCGACGTGCTGCGCCTGTGGATCGCCGCCACTGACTACCGCAACGAGATGTCGGTGTCGGACAACATCCTCAAGCGCACGTCCGACGTCTACCGCCGCATCCGCAACACGGCGCGCTTCCTGCTGGCCAACCTCAGTGGTTTCGACCCGTCGGTGCACCTGCGCCCGCTGGAGGACATGGTCGCGCTGGATCGCTGGATCGTGCATCGCGCCGCGCTGTTGCAGGACCGCATTGCCAGCGCGTACGAGCGTTACGACTTCGCCGAGATCGTGCAGGCGCTGTCCAACTTCTGCAGCGTCGACCTGGGCTCGCTGTACCTGGACGTGACCAAGGACCGTCTGTACACGATGCCGGAAGACTCGCGCGGGCGTCGTTCTGCGCAGAGCGCGATGTACCGCATCGCGGAAGCCTTCGTGCGCTGGGTCGCGCCGATCCTGGCCTTCACCGCCGACGAGATGTGGCGTCACCTGCCGGCCGTGACCGATCGCGGTCCGCGCGAGGACAACGTGCTGTTCGTGACCTGGTACGACGGTCTGGCCGTGCTGCCGGAGGATGCGGCGCTGTCCGAGGAGGACTTCGAACGCCTGCTGGCGCTGCGCGAGGAAGTCAGCCGGACCCTGGAACCGATGCGCGCAGCCGGGCAGATCGGTGCGGCACTGGAAGCGGAGATCGGCCTGAAGGCCGGCGTCGCCGACCAGAACTGGCTGGCACCCTTCGCCGACGAACTGAGATTCCTGTTCATCAGCGGCGACGTCGAAGTGATCGCCGATGACGAGGCCAAGGACATCGCCGTGCTCGCCACGCCGACCACCAAGACCAAGTGCGTGCGCTGCTGGCAATACCGCGGCGACGTGGGCAGCGACGCCGGGCATCCGGAACTGTGCGGCCGCTGCGTGACCAACGTCAGCGGCGCCGGTGAGACGAGGGAGTGGTTCTGATGGCGTCGGTCCGTCCCAATGCGCTCTCGTGGCTTGCGGTGTCGGTCGTGGTCATCGTGCTCGACCAGCTCGCCAAGCAATGGGTGCTGAGCTCGCTGCCGGAGTACACGGCCATCCCCGTGATCGAAGGCTTCTGGAACTGGTATCGCACCTACAACACCGGTGCGGCGTTCAGCTTCCTGAGCGATGCCGGCGGCTGGCAGAAGTACTTCTTCGTCACCCTGGCGGTGGCGATCTCAGGCCTGCTGGCGTACTGGCTGTCGCGCACCCCGCGGCGCGACTGGAAGAGCGCGCTGCCGTTCTCGCTGGTGATCGGCGGAGCGCTGGGCAACGTGATCGATCGCCTCATGCACGGGCACGTGGTCGATTTCATCCAGTGGCACTGGCAGGACCACTACTGGCCGGCGTTCAACGTCGCCGATTCGGCGATCGTGGCCGGTGCCATCGGCATTGCCGTGTTCGGCCTGTTCACCAAGCCCGCGCCGAAGGCCGGATGAACCGTCGTCGCGCGGTAGAATGACGCCCATGGACGTCCTGCTCGCCAATCCCCGCGGTTTCTGCGCCGGTGTCGACCGCGCCATCGAGATCGTCAAGCGCGCCATCGAGACCCTCGGTGCGCCGATCTACGTGCGCCATGAGGTCGTGCACAACCGCTTCGTCGTCGACGACCTCAAGCATCGCGGTGCGATCTTCGTGGAGGAACTCGACGAGGTTCCGGACGGCGCCACGGTGATCTTCAGTGCGCACGGCGTGGCAAAGGCCGTGCGCGACGAGGCGGAACACCGTGGGCTGAAGGTGTTCGACGCGACCTGTCCGCTGGTCACCAAGGTGCACCTTGAGGTCGCCCGCCATTGTCGCGCCGGACGCGACGTGGTGTTGATCGGCCATGAGGGCCACCCCGAGGTCGAAGGCACGATGGGCCAGTGGCGCCGCGAGGCCGGGGCAGGGCGCATCTACCTGGTCGAGGACAGCGACGACGTCGCCGCATTGCAGCTCGACCAGCCCGACAACGTGGCCTACACCACCCAGACCACGCTATCGGTGGACGACACGCGTAGCGTGATCGAAGCGCTGCGCGCCAAGTTCCCGGCCATCCAGGGGCCGAAGAACGACGACATCTGCTATGCCACCCAGAACCGCCAGGACGCCGTGCGCGAACTGGCCGCGCGTTGCGACCTGGTGCTGGTGGTGGGGTCGGTCAACAGCTCCAACTCCAACCGCCTGCGCGAACTGGCCGAGCGCGAAGGCGTGGAGGCCTACCTCATCGACGGCGCGATCGAGATCAATCCGGCGTGGGTCGAAGGCCGCAAGCGGGTCGGCGTGACCGCCGGCGCGTCGGCGCCGGAGGTGCTGGTGCGCGGAGTGATCGAGCGCCTGCGCGAACTGGGCGCCCACCACGTGGCCGAACTGGAAGGCGAGCCGGAAGACATGGTCTTCGCGCTGCCCAAGGAACTGCGCCTGCAGCTGGTGGGCTGAGCGGAGTCGTCAGCGTCTTCGCGGGAGGAGTCCCGCGAACGCTGCCCGGATCAGTTGTTGCAGAAGCCGCCGTTGAAGCCGTCCTGGCAGGTCACCGTGCTACGCACGGCGCCATCGGCCTTGAGCTTCTCCTCGCGCCGCTGCGCCACGGTCTTGCACACGCGTTCAGGGCGATTGCTGCCGAGCGGCTTTTCGCGCACGCATACCATCCGCTCGTCCTCGGCCTTGGTGACGATGGCCTTGACTGCCTCGATGGCGTTGAACACTGCCAGCTTGTCGTTCTCCGACAGGTCGGAGGTGTTGTCGACACCCTGCAGCAGACGGGTGATGGTGTCCTGGTGATTGAATAGCACCATGCGCTGCGCTTCGGCCATGTCCTTGTAGCGCCCCTTGCCGGCGAGTGCCTCGGAGCGGATCTGCGCCTGCTGGGCCAGGATCGCCTGCGCGTCGCCGGCAGGCTTCTGGTCGGTGGCAAAGGCCGGCAGCGAGGCCAGCAGCAGGACGGCGAGCAACACGGCAGTACGCATTCCATATCTCCCCATGTGCGTGTGAGGGCCCCCATGGCCCGGCGCCAGCGGCGTGGCGCGCGTTGGCCAGCGTACCCGATCCGGCCGGACGCGGCACCCGGCGCCCACGGCGTTCAATAGCGAAGCCGTCGTTGACCCGTTCCGCCGTTCCCGCCTACAATTTCGGCCCTTCGCCGGAATAGCTCAGTTGGTAGAGCGGCGCATTCGTAATGCGTAGGTCGCAGGTTCGACTCCTGTTTCCGGCACCAGCTTTTCTTTTCGAGCCCCGCTTCGGCGGGGCTTCTTTTTGCCTTCACGCCAGCGAGCCGGACCGGATGGAACAGTGACTGCGACCAGTCACGGAGCACCGCCATGGCAAGCACCAGGGGAGAGGTGAAGCGCATCGGCGAACTGCTGAAGAAGATCGACATCGCCATGCTGACCACGGTGGGCAAGGGCGGCTTTCTGATGAGCCGGCCGCTGTCCACGCAGCAGGCACGGTTCAACGGCGAGCGGGTGTGGTTCTTCACCGAGGCCGACAGTCCTAAGATGGCCGAGATCGGTCGCAATCCGAAGGTCAACCTCGCCTACGCGTCGAAGGGCAAGAACGTGTATGTGTCGCTGTCCGGCACCGCCCGGGCCAATCGCGACCAGGCCACCATCGACGAGCTCTGGAACGATGCGCTGAAGACCTTCTTCCCAAAGGGCAGGAACGATCCCAACCTCGCGTTGCTCGAGGTGGAGGTGAACTCCATCGAGTACTGGGACGGACCGGGCACCTGGATCGGCAAGGCGATCAGCTTCCTCATCGCGCGCGTGACGCGCAACGAGGAGGTCATGGCCGAGAACCGGATCGTTGACCTCACCGGTTCGCGCCCGCGCAAGCGCCTGCCGCCGTCCCATGCAAGGGCGAAGGCGCGCGGTGGTGCGAACACGCCAGCTGCCAAGACGACAAAAGGCGCGCGCAAGACCGCGAAGAAAACCGCAGCGGCTAAGAGGACAGCGAGCGGCCGCACGATATCGCGCAACCGGTCGCGGAGCAGCGCCTGAACCGCTCGCGTCGTGTGGTTCAATGCCGGTCCCGCCGCGTGGCCTGCGCGGCCTCGCGAGGACCGGACTACCGATGCGTCGTATCACCCTGATGGTTCTGATCGCCGCGGCATGTTCCGGCGCCCCTTGCATTGCTGCATCGCAGAGCGACACCAGCGCGCCTGGAAGCAAGGCGCATGAAAGTCTCGGCGCACTGGTCGATGCGCAGACCATGCGCACGGTCCGACAGGATCCGGAACTGCGGACGCTGCTGGGGATTTCCGGCGACGGCATCGATCTTTCCGGTCAGCTCACCGATGTCTCGCTGCCGCAACGGGCGAAGTTCCGGGCCGAGATGCAGCGCAACCTCGACGCATTGGAGCAGTGGGACAAGGATCGCCTGAAGGGCCAGGACCGTTGGAGCTACGGACTGGCCAGGTGGTTCTACGAGCGCCAGCTGGACCTGATGCGTTTCGACTGGTCGCCTTCGTGGCTGCCGGTTGGCGCGTCCGTGTACGCGGTCGACCAGCTTTTCAGCATTCCGGTGTCGTTGCCGCAGTTCATGGACAACCAGCACACGGTGCGCGACGAAGCCGGCGCGCTGGCGTACATCTCGCGCCTGCACGCCATCGGCACCAAGCTGGACCAGGTGCGGGCGAACTTCGACCTGCAGGCGCAGGCGGGCGTCGTGCCACCGCAGATCGCAATGGAGGGCGCCGCTTCGCAGATGCGCGCGCTGCTGGCACCCGCGCCGGCCGACAGCCCGTTCGTCCGGTCGCTGCGGCGCAAGCTGGAGAAGGTGGATTCGATCGATGGCGAACGACGTGAAGCGTTGCTCGCGCAGGCGGTCGATGCCGTGCGCGACTCGACCAATCCGGGGTACGCGCGCCTGCTGGCGCGGGTGGAGCAGGAGATCGTCCGCAAGCCGGGCAATCGCGGGCTGTGGGCGGTTCCGCACGGCGACGAGTACTACGACGCCGCGCTGCGCTGGAACACCAGCACCAACCTCGATGCGGACGAGATTCACCGCATCGGCGTGGCAGAGGTCGCGCGCATCGAACAGGCGATGGACGAACGCCTGCGCGCGCAGGGCCTGCGCGAGGGCAGCGTCGGCGAACGTATGGACGCACTGATGCGCGACAAGCGTTTCGTCTACGCGGATACCGAACAGGGACGTACGGAACTCGTCGCCGACATCCAAGGCACGCTCGCGGCATTGCAGCCGCACCTGCCGAAGTACTTCCATCGCATGCCGCCGCAACCGCTGGACGTGCGTCCGGTGCCGAAGGAATCCGAAGCGACCGCGCCGGGCGCGTACTACTACCCGCCGGCGATGGACGGTTCGCGTCCGGGCATTTTCTTCATCAACCTCGGCCAGATCGAGGCGAATACGCGCTGGAGCCTGCCGACGCTCACCTATCACGAAGGCTCGCCGGGTCATCACTTTCAGATCTCGATCGGCCAGACCCTGACCGACCTGCCGATGCTGCGGCGCAGCCTCAATCCCAGTGCCTTCACCGAAGGCTGGGCGCTGTATGCGGAACAACTCGCGTCCGAGATGGGGTTGTACCGCGACGATCCGTGGGGCGACCTGGGCCGGCTGCGCGCGGAGATGTTCCGCTCGGTACGGCTGGTCGTCGACACCGGCCTGCATCGCAAGCGCTGGACGCCGGAGCAGGCAATCGCCTACATGCAGTCCAAGACCGGCATGCCAGCCGGCGAAGTGCGCAGCGAGGTGTACCGCTATCTCGTGCAGCCCGGCCAAGCGTGCTCGTACAAGATCGGCCACCTGAAAATGGTCGAGTTGCGCGAACGCGCTCGTTCGCGCCTGGGCGATCGTTTCGACATCCGCGCCTATCACGACCTCGTGCTGGGCAATGGGGCGGTGCCGCTGGCGGTGCTCGAACAGATCGTCGACGACTGGATCGCGACGACGTTGGCGAAGGGCTGAGGCGCAACGCCGGCGGTTCAGTCCGCAGCGATGCCACGACTGAATGACTGCGATGCATGTCGCAGTCAGCGTGGCATCGTGCGCCCGAACACGTTGCGTTCAGCCTGCCTGCGTGCATCCGCACACGTCGTAACGCTGCCGTCAAACGGTCGCGGCATTCTCCGCGCGATGTCGCCACGCAGTCATGGCCGACGGCGTGATCAAAGTCTGAATGTTTCATTCATCGGCAATCGGGCGTTCACCGTTTTTTAGCAGGCCCATCGCCAACATGCCGCCAGTTTTTAGGGAAGAGGCATCCACAAGGTGCTGAACATGCAAGTGAATGTCTTCGTGGTGGGGCAGGACGAGGGATACGTGGTGGCGCCGTTCGGAACCGACCTGCCTCGCGATGAAATGGCCGCGCTGGGTGAGGTCCGGTTCGGCTGGTCGATCGACAGCGATCTGGCGAAGCCACGTCTGGACTGGCAGGGAATCGCGAAGGATATCGACGCGCGCGGCTACAGCATCGTGCCGCCGGATGAAGTCGCCGGTCTGCTCGGCCTGCCACAACAGGATCTGCGTGCCTGCTATCCAGAGCAATCGGTCCGGTGGGCTGCGTAGCGTCGTAGGCGCACCAAGTGTCGACATCGGCGAGCCTTCCCGCTCGCCAGCCGGCGAAGACTGATTCGTCTCGGCCTGTGCGACCAGCTCCGGTATCCTGCGGATCTTTCAACGGGTTCCGCGTCCGATGGGCAAAGCCAAGACCGCCTATGTCTGCTCCGAATGTGGAGCCAGTTTCAGCAAGTGGCAGGGGCAGTGCGGTGAATGCGGCGGGTGGAACACGCTGAGCGAATTCGTCGTGGAGCCCGCTTCGGCCAAGGGCGGCGGCGTCGCAGCGAGCCGCCGCAGCAGCTGGGCCGGCAAGGCCGACGCGCCGGTGGTCACTGCGCTGAAAGATGTCCGTCACACCGAAGAAGACCGGGTCAGCACGGGTATCGGCGAGTTCGACCGCGTGCTGGGTGGCGGCCTGGTGCACGGCTCGGTCGTGCTGGTGGGCGGCGATCCCGGCATCGGCAAGTCAACACTGCTGCTGCAGGCCATCAGCAGGATGGCCGGAACGTTGCCCGGTTTGTACGTCACGGGCGAGGAATCGCTGGCCCAGGTTGCCGGTCGCGCCGCACGCCTGGGCGTGCCTGTGGACGGCGTGCATGCGCTGGCCGAGACCGGTGTGGAGCGGGTGCTGGAACACGCGGCGAAGATGCGCCCGGGCCTGATCGTCGCCGACTCGGTGCAGACGCTGTGGACCGAGGAACTCAGTGCCGCGCCGGGTTCGGTGAGCCAGGTGCGCGAGAGCGCCGCACGCCTGGTCCGTTATGCGAAGGAAACCGGCACCGCGGTGTTCCTGGTCGGCCACGTCACCAAGGAAGGCGGCATCGCGGGTCCGCGCGTGCTCGAGCACATGGTCGATGCGGTGCTGTATTTCGAAGGCGAAAGCGGCAGCCGCTTCCGCGTGCTGCGCGCGTTCAAGAACCGCTTCGGCGCCGTCAACGAACTGGGCGTGTTCGCGATGGGCGAAAAAGGCCTGCGCGAAGTGCCCAACCCGTCCGCGATCTTCCTGTCGGGCAGCCAGCGTCCGCAGCCCGGCAGTTGCGTGATGGTCACGCGTGAGGGAACGCGTCCGCTGCTGGTGGAAGTGCAGGCGCTGGTGGATGCCTCGCCATTGTCGAACCCGCGCCGCGTCGCGGTGGGCATGGAGGGCAACCGGCTGGCGATGCTGCTGGCGGTGTTGCACCGCCACGGCGGCATCGGCGTGGGCGACCAGGACGTGTTCGTCAATGTCGTCGGCGGGATCCGCGTGCAGGAAACCGCGGCCGACCTGCCGGTGCTGCTGGCGGTGCTCTCGTCGCTGCGCGACCGCCCATTGGCGGAGCAGACCGTCGCCTTCGGCGAAGTCGGCCTCTCCGGCGAGATCCGCCCGGTGCCCAACGGCGAGGAGCGCCTGAAGGAAGCAGCCACGCACGGCTTCAAGCGTGCAATCGTTCCCAAGGCGAACGCGCCGAAGAACGGGCGCGTCGGCGAGATGGAAGTGATCGGCGTCGAGCGGCTGGCGGACGCGCTGGAACGTGCTTGATCAGTCGTCGCGGCGGAGCGGTACCGCTCGCCGCTGGCGGCGCCATTCCACCTCGTCGCCGTCCTTGAATGCGAGGAAGCCGATCTCGACCCCCAATGCGAACGAAGCGCCCATTAGCAGGGTCTGCCAGAAGAAACCGCCTCTGAATCCCTGCTGGCAAGCGATCACGCCGACTAGGAAAATGCACAGTGCATGCAGGAAGTAGCGGCTGTGCCGGCCGTAGCGGTCCCATGTGGCCCGGTCCGGATGCCCCTCGTTGGCCGTGCCGTGCCGTGCGACCTTCCGCAAGTAGTGCCACATACCCCATTCCTGCGAGAGCAAGCGGCGCTTTGCTCCGGGTGTGCTGGCCATCCACAGCATGAAGGCACCCGCCAGGTACGTCGCCGGTGGCCACCACAAACCGCCGTCGATACTGGCGTATATCGGGCTGATCACCGCCAGCACGCACAGGTGAAGTGCAAACGTGAGCCTTCCTGAAAGGCGATATGCCACGACCATCCCCACGCCGCATCCCTTGCGGCCACGCCGATTCTAGGGTAACACCGCACGCGATGTCGCTAGGCCTCGATGGCCTCGCCGAAATCCAGCATCTGCGCCTGCCGATCGCCTTCAAGCGCGGCCCGCATGCGCCGCTCGTCCAGCGGGCGCACGCGCCAGTGCGGATCGCGTTCGGGGTGGTCGTGGTCGACGATGCACACCGCCAGGAAGTAGCTCGGCCCCGGGCCAATCGCATACCAGAGCGAATCCCACGGATCGAGCGGTTGGCGAATCCCTCCGACGGCGTCGTCGATCTGGTAGGCCACCTTCACCACGGTGAGCACCTCACCCGCGACGCGTCCGTCGGGCGTGTCGAAGAACAGCGCGTCGAACGAGGTCTGCAGGTGCGCCTTGCTGCGCTGCAAGCCGTGGCGATGTCGCAGCACGATCCAGCCCACCAGCACCGTCGACAGGACAACGGTACACAGCCAGATCAGCAGCATCCAGCGCGCGGCGAACATGTCGCGACATTACAAAATCGCGCGTGTCCGCATCGAGAACCCCGGTTCATTCACACCGCGAATACGATGGTCCGATGCCCGTTGAGCAGGATGCGGTCGTCGAGCCAGTAACGCAGTGCCTGCGCCAGCACGCGACGCTCGATGTCGCGCCCGATGCGGACCATGTCCTCGGGCGTGTCGTGGTGTCCTACGCGTTGCGTGTCCTGCTCGATGATCGGGCCCTCGTCCAGGTCGGCGGTGACGAAGTGCGCGGTTGCGCCGATCAGCTTCACTCCGCGTGCGTGCGCCTGGTGATACGGGCGCGCACCCTTGAAGCCGGGCAGGAAGGAGTGATGGATGTTGATGCAGCGTCCCGCCAGCCTGCCGGCGAGTTCCTCCGACAGCACCTGCATGTAGCGCGCCAGCACAACCAGTTCGGTGCCGGTGCGTTCGATCAGCGACCACAGTTCTGTTTCCTGCTCGTGCTTGCCGCCCTTCGCGACGGGCAGGTAATGGAACGGGATGCCGTCGAAGTCGATGTGACGATACGTGTCGCGCGGATGATTGGCGACGACCGCGGTGATCTCCATCGGCAATTCGCCGATGCGCCAGCGGTACAGCACGTCCGCTAGGCAATGGTCGAACTTCGACGCCAGCAGCATCACCCGCCGTGGCTCGCTACGGTCGCGCATGGACCATTGCATGCGGAATGCCCGTGCCAGCGCATCGAAGCCGTCGCGCACCTCGGCGATGGACTGTGGCGCCAGCGCGAAGACCGTGCGCATGAAGAAGCGATCCGTCGCCAGGTCGTTGTACTGCTGCGCCTCGAGGATGTTGCCTTCGTAACGCAGCAGGTGCCCGGTCACCGCGTTGACGATGCCGGGGCGGTCGGGGCAGGAGAGGGTGAGGACGTAGTGACTCATCGCGCTGATGGATGGCCGGACATCCGTTACAACGCGTTTGGCGTGAGGAGGCGGCCCTGCGGGCTCAAGTAATCCCCATCGTCGTCCCGGCGAATGCCGGGACCCAGGCCGTCACGCCTTCGGAGCCGTCATTCCAGCGAAAGCTGGAATCCAGCTTGACTTTGGCGCGATATGGAGTTGGCCCGGCGATCTGCAACACCGCAACTCCGCCGACCCTCACCCCAACCCCTCTCCCGGCGGGAGAGGGGCTCAAGCGGGCACTACGCGCCGATCAGTGCCCACCCGCGGCGGCACCGCCGCCCACCTTCGCCGAGAACGGCGGCTTGGCGAACCACACGAACACGATCACCACCAGGAACAGGATGCCGAGCAGGTGGAAGATCTCGTTGAAGCCAATCTGCACCGCCTGCTGCGAGATCATCTGGTTCATCACGACCGCGCCGCGCTGCACATCGCCCTGTCCCAGTGCCGCCACGGTCTGCTGCATGCCCGGATCGTAGGCGTCGATGCTCTCGGTGAGCCTTGCATGGTGGATCGTGCTGCGCTGGTTCCATGCCCATGTGGTGAGCGAGGCCGCGAAACTGCCGCCCAGCGTTCGCACGAACGTCGCCAGGCCCGAGCCCGCGGCGATCTCGTGCGGTTCCAGGTCGGACAGCAGGATGGTCAGCACCGGCATGAAGAACAGCGCCACGCCCAGGCCCTGCCACAGCTGTACCTCCGCAACGCGCGCGAAGTCGACGTCAAGGTTGAAGCCGGAACGGTAGAAGCTGGTGCTGGCCATCACGATGAACGCGAAGGTCGCCAGCATGCGCAGGTCGAACTTCGAGGCGTATTTGCCCACGAATGGCGTCAGCAGCACCGGCAGGATGCCGATGGGCGCGCTCGCGTAGCCGGCCCAGATCGGCGTGTAGCCCAGGTTGCGCTGCAGCCACAGCGGCACCAGCAGGCCGACGCTGAAGAACGCCGAGTACGCCATGACCATCGCGAGCGTGCCGCTCGCGAAGTTGCGGTGCCGGAACAGGCGCAGGTTGACGATGGGGTCCTTCTCGGTGAGTTCCCAGATCACGAACACCGCCAGCGCGATCACCGCGATCACGGTCAGCCACACGATCTTGGCCGAGTTGAACCAGTCCTCGTCGTTGCCCAGGTCCAGCATGATCTGCAGCGCGCCAACGCCCAGCACCAGTGTCGCCAGGCCGATGTAGTCCATCTTCGGCTTTTCCAGCTTCTCCGGACGCCCCTTGAGCTGCCGGCCGACCACGATGCTGGAGAAGATGCCGATGGGCACGTTGATGAAGAAGATCCACTCCCAGCTGTAGTTGTCGGTGATCCAGCCGCCAAGGATGGGGCCGGCGATTGGCGCCACGACGGTCACCATCGCCAGCAACGCGATGGCCTGCCCGCGTTTGTGCGGTGGGTAGATGGAGATCAGCAGCGCCTGGGTGACCGGATACATCGGGCCGGCAACGAAGCCCTGCAGCGCACGCGCTGCGACCAGCAGGCCCATGCTGTTGGCCAGGCCACACAGCAGCGACGCGATGACGAACGCGAGCGTCGCCCAGGTGAACAGCTTGCGCTCGCCGAAGCGGCGCGTGAGGAAGCCGGTCAGCGGCAGCGCGATCGCGTTGCTCACCGCGAACGAGGTGATCACCCACGTCGCCTGGTTGGCGCTGGCGCCGAGGTTGCCGGAGATGGTCGGCAACGAGACGTTGGCGATGGTGGTGTCCAGCACCTGCATGAACGACGCCAGCGCCAGGCCGACGGTGGTCAACGCGAGGTTGGGTGGACGGAAGGCTTGCCTGGGCGGCTCCGGCGTGACCGGCAGGCCCATCTCCTCTTCCTGTTGCGCGATGGTCGACATGGCGGGTTACTGGAAATTGGGGGCGTGGCACGGCCCGGAAGAAGGGCCGTCATGCCCGCGTGGCGGGCATCCAGGACTCAAGGGGGAGGGGAGGGAGCCTGTGGACCCCCGCATGGCGGGGATGACGGCGAAACGGTTGCAGCGGTGGTGCGGTGTCAGCCGTGACGCGCGCCCGGCAGGTTCTCGCGGATGACCTTGTCGATCAGCGCATTCGCATCGGCCAACTGCCTGTCGTAAGCGGCGGTGGTGAACAGCGGCTTGTCGGACTTGCGCGGTGCGGCCAGCACCGGACCGTCCTGGTCGCGCACGGTGACGTCGACGTGCATGCTCAGGCCCAGGCGCAGCGGATGCTCGGCCAGTTGCTTGGGCTCGACTTCGATGCGCACCGGAACGCGCTGCACGATCTTGATCCAGTTGCCGCTGGCATTCTGTGCCGGCAGCAGCGAGAACGCGCTGCCCGTGCCCATGCCCAGGCTCACGACCTTGCCGTCGTATTCGACGTCGCCGCCGTACAGGTCGGCGTGCACCTTCACCGGCTGGCCGATGCGCATCTTGCCGAGCTGCGTTTCCTTGAAGTTCGCCTCGACCCACATCTGTTCCAGCGGAACGATGGTCATCAGCGTGGTACCCGGCTGCACGCGCTGGCCCAGCTGCACCTGGCGCTTGGCCACGAAGCCCGACACCGGCGCGACGATGGCCGTGCGCTGCAGGTTGAGATACGCCTGGCGCAACTGCGACGCGGCGGCCGCCACCTGCGGCTGGCTGCCGACCGTGGTGGCATCGACCAGCGCGCGATTGCGCGACAGGTTGCCGGCCGACGAACGCAGGCCGGCTTCCAGCACCGCCAGTTCGTTGCGGGCGTGCGCGAGCTCTTCGGCCGACACGGCGCCGTTGCCGACCAGGCCTTCGCGACGCTTCAGGTCGGCGCGCGCGCGGGCGACCTGCGCTTCGCGTGCGGCCAGGTCCGCAGCGCCGGCATCCACCGCACTGTACAGGCCGCGCACTTGGCGCACGGTGTTGGCGAGATTGGCCACCGCCTGGTCGTAGGCGACCTGGGCATCGTTCGGATCCAGACGCACCAGCGGCTGGCCGGCTTCGACCTTCATGCCGTCGTCGGCGTCGATGTCGACCACGGTGCCGACGGTCTGCGGCACGATGCTGACGACGTTGCCCTGTGCGTACGCGTCGTCGGTGTCCTCATGCCAGCGCGCGACGAGCAGGTACCACGAGGCCCAGCCCAGGCCGGCTACCGCGACAGTGGCGGCGAGGATCGTCAGTGCCTTCTTGCGCTTGCCGTTGGACTTGGCCGCAACGGCTGCGGCGTTGGGGTTCATTTCGGTGGTCATGGCGTGGAGGCCCTGGCGAGGTCTTGGTCGGAGTACGAGGTGTCGAGGACGAGGCCGCCGCCGAGCGCGCGGTCCAGGTCGATGGAGGCGGCCAGCCGCTGCGCACGCAGCACCGTGAGCTGGCGGTCGAGTTCGAGCAGCGGTCGCTGCGCGGCCAGCACGTCGAGCTGCGTGCCCAGGCCGGCGCGGTAACGCGAGGTGGCGATGTCCCATGCGCTCTGCGCGGCATCGCGTGCCTGCGTGGCCGAGACGATCTGCCCGTCGAGCGAACGCGCCGAATGCAATGCGTCGGCGACTTCGCGCAACGCACCGACCAGCGCCTGGTTGTAGCTGGCGACCGCGAGGTCGTAGCCGGCGTCGCTATTCGCGAGCTGGTTGCGCAGGCGGCCGCCGTCGAAGATCGGCAGGCTGATCGCCGGGCCGCCCTGCAGCAGCAGCGCATCGCTGCCGAACAGGTCGCCAACGTTGCCGGCGGCCAGGCCGGCCATCGCGCTCAGGTTGATGGTCGGATAGAACGCGGCCTTGCTCGCGTCGATACCATGCTGCGCGGCTTCCACGCGCCAGCGTGCGGCGACCACGTCAGGACGGTGGCCGAGCAGTTCACTCGGCAGCACCGAGGGAATCGTCGGCGATGCAGCCGACAACACGACGGGACGCGCGATGTCGCGACCGCGATCGGGTCCCTTGCCCAGCAACGCGGCGAGCGCATTGCGCGTCGTCTCGATCTCGTGTTCGGTGGCCTGCATCTGCTGCTCGGCGCTGGCCACCGCGCTTTCCGCGTTGCGGATCTGCAACTGGTTGTCCAGGCCCGCGGCTACGCGCTGGCGGCCGAGTTCGAGCAGGCGCGTCGCGCGCTCATGGTCGGCCTTCGCGACGTCGTTGGCGGCGAAGGCCTGCGCCAGCGCGACGTAGGCCCGCGCGATGCCCGACGACAACGTCAGCCGCGCGGCCTGCGCATCGACTTCAGCGGCGCGCGCCTGACCGAGCGCCGCCTGCCACTTGGCCTTCTCGCCGCCCCACAGGTCGAACGTGTACTTGAAGTTGAGGCTCAGCAGGCCGACGCCCTGGTACGAGCCGCCCAGCGGTTCCGGCGCGACGGTTTCCGGCAGTTGCAGGCCGGAGTACTGCGCGCTGGCGCCCAGCGTCGGCTTGCGCGCCGCATCGACCAGACCGGCCTGGGCGATGGCCTGGCGCACGCGTGCATCCGCGGCATCCAGGCTGGGCGTGCCCTGCAGCGCCTCGGCGATCAGCGCATCGAGTTGCGCATCGCCCAGCGACGTCCACCAGTCCTGCCGCGGAAACGCCGCGTCGGAGACGGCGACGCCGGACAGGCTGCGCTGCGCCTGCAGGCTGTCCGCGTCGAGCGGGCGATCCTCGGGCGCCAGGCCGCGCGAACTGGCGCAACCGGCCAGCAGGACCGCGAAGGCCAATGCGGACAGCACGGGCTTCAGCCCGCTGCGCGGGCCAGTAAAGGTGAGTTCCATGGTCAGGAGTCCGTGGAGGAGAGGTTGTCGCGCACCTGCTCGAGCAGGCGCGTGAGTTGTTCGCGCTCGGCATCGCTCATGCCGTGCATGGCGCGCTCGCGCACGCGCTGCCCGCACTGGTTCACGTCCTGCCACATCGCCCGGCCGGCCTCGGTCAGGTGGATGTTCCAGGCGCGCCGGTCGGCCGGGTCGGCGACGCGCGCGATCAGTCCGCGGGCTTCGAGCTTGTCCAGCAGGCGCGTCATCGCCCCTGGATTCAGCTCGGCCGCGCGGGCCAGGTCGGTCACGCCGTGCGGGCCGTCGGACAGCTTCTTCAGCGCGATGTACTGGCTGAAGGTGAGCTCGTGGCCGGCCGCCGCCAGTTCCCGCTCCATCCGCGCCCACATGGCATCGCGGACCTGCCGGAAGAGCAGGCCGAGCGTGGAACCGCTACAGGCGGCGGGAGCGGGGGTGTTCATGGCTGCGAAATAGTCGTAGCCCGAACAATATTTGTCAATGCAAATATTGTTTCAGCAATGGAATGCCGAGTTCCGCGGCTGAATAGGGCAGGGATCAGGCCGGGCGGCGGAGGACGAGTTCGAGTACGAACTTGCTGCCGAAAAACGCCAGCACCAGCAGCGCCATCGCGGCCAGGGTCCAGCGCACGGCGGTGGCGCCGCGCCAGCCGTAGCGCCAGCGGCCGAGCAGCAGGCCGCCGAACAGCAGCCACGACAGCACGCTCAGCACGGTCTTGTGCACCAGATGCTGGGCGAAGAGGTTTTCGACGAACAGCACGCCGGTCAGCAGCGTCGCCGTGAGCAATACGAATCCGACGACGATGGTGCGGAACAGCAGCGTTTCCAGTTCGACCAGCGGAGGCAGGGCGCGCAGCCACTGGTGGAATTCGCGACGGCGCAGTGCGCGTTCCTGCAGCCACAGCATCACGGCCAGCAGCGCTGCGATCGCCAGCGTCGCGTAGGCCAGCAGCGCCATCCATGCGTGCAGTTGCAGTCGCCAGTCCAGGACTTGGGTCGGTACGTGGCCGTGGCGGTGATAGCCCGACAAGGTGAGCGCCGCCAGGGGGAACACCACAACGCCGAGCGCCGCCATGCGGCCGCCAGCGCCGACCAGCGTGGTCAGCGCGGCCATGCCCAGCCCCACCAGCGACATCGCGGCAAAGAAGTGCATGTCGGTGCCGCCCGATTCGCGCCAGCCCAGCAGGTGCGCCACGGCGTGCAGCACGACTGCGCCTGCGGCGGGCAGCAACCACAGGCGCGAGGCGCGCTGCCGCTGCACGCCGGTGACGAGCAGGGCCGCGGCGATCAGGTACAGGGCGATGGCGATGAGAACGATTGTCATCGCGGCAGTGTCGCACAGCCGCGAGACGAACCGCAGTGGCACCGTGCGCAGTCGACCACAGGGGTGGCGGGCTATACTTCGCGCCCCGATTTTCCAGCTTGCCTGCAGGTATCGCCCGCATGTTCGAATCCCTGACCCAGCGCCTGTCCGGCACCATCGAGCGCCTGCGCGGTCGCGGCCGTCTGACCGAGGAGAACATCCGCGAGTCGCTGCGCGAGGTGCGCATCGCCCTGCTCGAGGCCGACGTCGCCCTGCCGGTGGTGCAGGCGCTGATCGAGCGCATCAAGGTGCGCGCGGTCGGCCAGGAAGTGCTGAAGTCGCTTACGCCGGGCCAGGCGCTGATCAAGGTCGTGCGCGACGAGATGACCGCGGTCATGGGCTCGCAGGCCGCAGACCTCAACCTCAACGTGCCGGCGCCCGCCGTGGTGCTGTTGGCCGGCCTGCAGGGCGCGGGCAAGACTACCACCGTCGGCAAGCTCGCCAAGCACCTGAAGGAAAAGCGCAAGAAGAAGGTGATGGTGGTGTCGGCCGACGTGTACCGTCCGGCCGCCATCGAGCAGCTCAAGACGCTGGCGCAGCAGGTCGACGTGCTGTTCTTCCCGTCCAGTGCCGACCAGAAGCCCGAAGCCATCGTGAAGGCCGCCATCGACGAGGCGCGCAAGACCTACGTCGACGTGCTGCTGGTGGACACCGCCGGCCGCACCAGCATCGACGACGCGATGATGGCGGAGATCAAGGCGCTGCACGCGGCGGTCAATCCGGTCGAAACGCTGTTCGTGGTCGACTCAATGACCGGCCAGGACGCGGCCGTCACCGCCAAGCACTTCGGCGAGGCGCTGCCGCTGACCGGCGTGGTGCTGACCAAGACCGACGGTGACGCGCGCGGCGGTGCGGCGCTGAGCGTGCGCTACATCACCCAGCGGCCGATCAAGTTCATCGGCGTGGGCGAGAAGCCCGACGGTCTGGACGTGTTCCACCCGGACCGCATCGCAAGCCGCATCCTCGACATGGGCGACGTGCTGTCGCTGGTCGAGCAGGTCGAGCAGCAGGTCGACAAGGACAAGGCGCAGAAGCTGGCCGAGAAGGTCGCCAAGGGCAAGAAGTTCGACCTCAACGACATGCGCGACCAGCTCGAGCAGATGCAGAACATGGGCGGCATCCATGGGCTCATGGACAAGCTGCCGGGCATGGGGCAGATCCCCGACCACATCAAGAACCAGGTCACCGGCAAGGAAGTCCCGCGCATGGTGGCCATCATCAATTCCATGACGAAGAAGGAGCGCCGCAATCCGGCGCTGCTCAATGGGTCGCGCCGCGCCCGCATCGCCAAGGGCGCCGGCCTGACCCCGGCCGACGTCAACAAGCTGATGAAGCAGTACCAGCAGATGGAAAAGATGATGTCCAAGCTGTCCGGCGGCGGCATGAAGGGACTCATGCGCGGCATGAAGGGCATGATGGGCGGCCGCGGGCCGATGCCGTTCCGCTGAGCGCGCTGGACCCACACGGACGTGCTGTGGATTCTTGCCGCTGCGGCGGTGCTACTGGCGAACCTGCTCGTGTCCGGCTGGTGGGTGCCGGTCGTGGCGATCGCGATCTGGATCGGACTGGTCCTGCTGGCCGCGCTGATCGGTTCGTTGCTGCCCGAGCCGGCAGCCGTCGCTGAGCCTGAATCGTTTCCCGCATCGGCGCCGCTGCCGGCTCCCGCGCCGACGGTAATTCGTGCCGCCGAACAGGAGCCCGCGCACATGCGAGCCGCGCATCCCGACGTGCAAGGGCAGGCCTGGTACGGCTTGCTCGACCAGATCGGCATCTTCTTCAACGAACGCTGGCCGCGTACCGACATCTGCAGTACGCGCGAATTCTTCCTGCGCAAGGGCGATCGCCTGCTGCTGCGTTATATCCCACCGCCCGGAGGATCGCCGGGATACAAGTGCCCCTGCGATTTCGCCGGTCGCTGGCGCGGCGGCGAACTGGCGAGGCAACCGGTGCAGGTCGGCACCGAACAACCGCAGCGCTTCGTCATCGATCACGACGGCCTCTACGAGGTCGGCGTCGGACAGGGTGACGCCGCACGCGGCGGCGACGGCGTCATCGCGGTCTGGCTGGAAACGGATTCTCTAGACCGGCTTTCGCTGAGCAGCGCGCCGCAGCAGGAAAGTCACGTCAGCTGGACCGAGCTGGGCGATGGCGAATGGCGCGTGCAGATCGACCACGAAGCCCTTGCGTTGGACCGCGCGGCGATGCCGCAGCGTGTCGTAAGTACGGTGCCTGCCGAAGCCGTCCTGCTCTTCGACGCCCAAGCGCAGGCCTGGGACGAGGCCTCCATCGCCGATCCGCATTCCGAATGGGATCGCGACCTGCGCCATCTGTACCGCTACTACTTCCAGCTGAGCCAAGGGGACGTGCTGGCGGTGGAGCACGCCTGGGAGGCGTCGCGCTTCGGGCTGGACATAGTGGAGCCCGGCCGCACCAGCTACACCGACGGGCGGCTGGAGCTGAGCCAGTTCGTGCGCTCGCCGACCCTGCTGTCATAGTGGATGCGGCGATGAAGGTGTGGCGCAACAGGTGACGCTGCTGACCTGTCCCGCGGACGGGCTTTACCAGATCGACCTGGAACTGCGTGGCCCAGCGGACTGGCGCGGACGGCCTTCGGGCGAATTCGTGCAGTTGCGGGTCTGGGGCGCAATGCTGCGCCGGCCACAGGCGGTCCGCGACTTCGCCTTCGTGGAGGGCTGGGTGCACGACTGGTATCGCCGGACCATACCGCTGCCCCGATCGGTCACCGAGAGCTGGCCGCGCACCTGAGGCCGGCAGGCTGTCCGTACGCCCATCACGCGCTGATGGAGCGGCTGGACCCCGGATTGCGAGGATTCCAGGGGTTCCCTCCCGCCGAATCAATGGCTTATAATTCCGCGCTTACCCTGCCATTCCGGCAGCTGGGCTACACAGGAACTACCGAACCATGGTCAAGATTCGCCTTGCTCGCGGCGGCGCCAAGAAGCGTCCGTTCTACCACGTCATCGTCACCGACAGCCGCAATGCCCGTGACGGTCGCAACATCGAGCGCGTGGGTTACTACAACCCGGTCGCCCAGGGCGCCGAGAAGCGCGTGGAACTGAACGTCGAGCGCGTGCAGCACTGGATCAAGAACGGCGCGCAACTGACCGACAAGGTTGCCGTGCTGTACAAGGAAGCGGCCAAGGCCGCGACCGCAGCCTGATCTTCCGGCCGCGCCGACACGCGCGGCCGTCTTTCGCATGACTGGCTCCTCCACGGAGCGCGATCAGACTCAAGAGCGCCGGATCCTGCTGGGCAGGGTGTCCGGCGCTTTTGGTGTCCGGGGCGAGGCCAAGCTCGAGTCCTGGACCGAGCCGCGCAGCGCCATCTTCCGCTACCAGCCCTGGATCCTGCGCGACCCGCAGGGCAACGAGCGCGAGTTGCGCGGCGTGCGCGGCAAGGAAAGCGGCAAGTACCTCATCGCGACCTTTCCGCACGTCACCGACCGCGACGCCATCGAGGCGATGCGCGGCACGGAGATCTACGTACCGCGTTCGGCCCTGCCGCCGCCGAGCGAAGGCGAGTACTACTGGGTCGACCTGGAAGGACTGCGCGTGGTCACCGTCGACGGCGTGCCGCTGGGCGTGGTCTCGCACCTGTTCGCCACCGGCGCCAACGACGTGCTGGTCGCCCGCGACGACGAGCGCGAGCGCATGATTCCGTTCGTGCAGCCGCAGTACATCACCTCGGTCGATTTCGAGGCGGGCGTGGTGACGGTGGACTGGGATCCCGACTTCTAGGGAAGAGTTGAGAGGAGCGGGAAACGAGAGCCCACACTGCCACCCGTTTCCCGTTCCTCTCCACTCGTTCCCTTCTACTCGTCCTCGACCTATGCGCATCGACGTCGTCAGCCTGTTTCCCGAGTTCGTCGCGCAGTGCGCGGCGTTCGGCGTGGTTGGGCGAGCCGTCGAGCGCGGGCTGCTCTCGGTGCACGGCTGGAACCCGCGCGACTACGCCGAGGGCAACTACCGTCGCGTCGATGACCGCCCGTTCGGTGGTGGCCCGGGCATGGTGATGCTGATCGATCCGCTGCGCGCCAGCCTCAAGGCCGCGCGGTCGGCGGACCCGGCCCCAGCGAAAGTGGTCTACATGAGCCCGCAGGGCCAGCCGCTGACCCAGGCCAGGGTGCGCGAGCTGGCCGGGCACGAGCGCCTGATCCTGCTGTGCGGCCGCTACGAGGGCATCGACGAACGCCTGATCCAGGCCGAGGTCGACGAGGAAATCTCGATCGGCGATTACGTCCTGTCGGGCGGCGAGCTGGCCGCCGCGGTGATCGTGGACGCGGTGGCCCGGCTGCGCGAGGGCGTGCTGGGCGACGCCGAGTCGGCCGTCCAGGACAGTTTCGAGGACGGCCTGCTGGACTGCCCGCACTACACCCGCCCGGTCGAGCACGAACTGGGCACCGTCCCGGAGGTGCTGATGTCCGGCAACCACGCGCAGATCGCCAAGTGGCGGCGCATGCAGTCGCTGGGCCGGACCTGGCGGCGACGGCCGGACCTGCTGGATGAGGCGGCGCTGTCCAAGGCAGACCGCAAGCTGCTGGACGCCTACCGGGCCGCCCTGGCGCCGGAGCCACTTGCCGATGCCGTCCCGGCCCCGGCAGAGGCCGGTCCGGACCAGGGCTAAGCCCTAGCCACACAAGGAAAAAAGCCGCTATAATCCGCGGCTTCCATTTGCTCCACCACGCCAGACGCGGGTCCACGTGCACTCGCGCTACAACGACTCCAACAGGCCATCACCATGAACAAGCCGTCCATCCACACGCTCGTCCAGAACTTCGAAGCCGAGCAGATCCAGCGCCAGCTGCCCGCCTTCAGCCAGGGCGACACCGTCGTCGTCAACGTGAAGGTGAAGGAAGGCAACCGCGAGCGCGTCCAGGCCTACGAAGGCGTGGTCATCGGCATCAAGAACGCCGGCCTGAACTCCTCGTTCACCGTGCGCAAGATTTCCCACGGCTACGGCGTCGAGCGCGTCTTCCAGACCCACAGCGCGACCATCGCGTCGGTCGACGTGAAGCGCCGCGGCAAGGTCCGCGCCGGCAAGCTGTACTACCTGCGTGGTCTGCAGGGCAAGAAGGCGCGCATCAAGGAAGACCTGTCGGCCTACGCCAAGTCCGAGTAATCCCGCGCGGGCGTTTCCGCCTGCTGCGTCGCGACGGCCGCCTCCGGGCGGCCGTTGTCGTTTCCGGGTCTGCCTTCTCCGGGGACTGTCTTCCCATGGCGCCCACGCGCACGCGCGTAGCCTTCGCCTTCGATCTTCATGTCGGGCCAGGAGGCCTGCGTGGCCAGGGCAATGCGCGAGTGCGAGTTCCGGTTCTACGAGGAGCTGGGCGATTTCCTGCTGCCAGACCGGCGCAAGCGTTCGTTCATCCACGCCTTCGACGGTACGCCGTCGGTCAAGGACCGCATCGAATCGCTCGGCGTGCCGCACACGGAAGTGGACCTGATCCTCGTCGACGGCGAGCCGGTGCCGTTCTCGCATCGACTGACCGGCGGCGAACGCGTGGCGGTATATCCGATGTTCGAGCGCTTCGAGCTCGGCTCGGCGAATCACCTGCGTCCGCAGCCGCTGCGCGATCCGCGCTTCGTGCTGGACGTGCACCTGGGGCGACTGGCTTCGTACCTGCGCCTGCTCGGTTTCGACACGCTGTATCGCAACGACTACGACGACGAGGACCTGCTGGACATCTCGCGCACGCAGCACCGCATCCTGCTCAGCCGCGATACCGGCCTGCTCAAGCGGTCGGCAGTGACGCACGGTGCGTTCCTGCACGCGACCGACCCGCGCAGGCAGCTGCGCGAGGTGTGCGACCGTTTCCAGCTGGACGCGCGCATAGCGCCATTCACGCGATGCGCCCGCTGCAACGGCATGGTCGAACCGCTGATGTCCGCGCCGGACCAGCACGATCCCGATCGCGAGCAACCGGAGAAGCGCGATCCGGGCCAGCGCGATCCCGCGCGCCGCGATCCCGATCCCGGCGAACCGGACCGGCGCGATCCCGATCCGGGTACGCCGCCGGAGCGGGAGCCCGGCCAGCCGCCCGGCGTGGACGATCCGCGCCCGCCACGTCCCGGGAAACACGCCGGTGTCATGCGACGCCGCACGATTCCGCCGGGTGTGATCGCGCGACATCCGGAGGCGCTGAGCCGATGCCGCGACTGCCGACAGTTGTACTGGCCGGGCAGCCATCTGGTGCGGCTGCGCCAGCGGCTGGCCGAAGTCGGCGTGCCGATCTGACGCTCAGCGCGCCGGTTCGCGCAGGGCCTGCGCTTCGTCGTCCGGCTCGGCGCTGGGATCGGCGACCGGGGAGGGCGGCGTGGCGGGCACTTCCGCCGGCACCGCGACTTCGTGGCGATCCGGCGGCAGCATGCGCGCGCGCCGCCAGCCGCCCCAGCGGTAGTACGCCAGCGCCATCACCATCGAACAGACGGCGCTGACCGGAAAGCTCCACCAGATCGCATCCACGCCCACGCGCTCCTGCAGCAGCGTCGCGAACGGAACGCGGATGCCCCACAGCGCCAGCGCAAGGATCAGCAGCGGCGGAATTACCGCGCCCGTGGAGCGCACCACGCCGGATACGACGAACGTCACGCCGAAGAACAGGAACGACCATACGCTGATGTGGTTGAGATGGCGCGCGATCTCCAGCGCGTCGCTGCCCGTCGGCAGGAACAGCGCCAGCGTCCAGCGATCGAGCAGGATCAATGGCACGATCAGTGCACCGGTCATCAGGAAGTTCATCGCTACGCCCGCGCGTGCCGTGGCCGCCACGCGATCCCAGCGGTGCGCGCCCACGTTCTGCGCCGCCATCGACGAGCACGCCGCGCCGACCGCCATCGCCGGCATCTGCACGTAGGTCCACAGCTGCAGCGCCGCGCCGTAGGCCGCGGTGGTGTCCGTGCCGTGATGGTTGACCATGGTCATCATCGCGATCATCGCCAGCGAGATCAGCACCATCTGCAGGCCCATCGGCACGCCCTTGAGCACGAGCGCGCGCAGGATCGTCGTGTCGACCTTGAACAGGTGCGCATCGGCGCGGCCGAGCCACAGCACGTGGCGCCTATGGCGCAGGTACACCAGCAGCGCCATCAGCGTCGTGCCCTGCGAGACCAGCGTCGCCCAGGCCGAGCCCGCGATGCCCAGCTGCGGAAACGGACCGATGCCGAAGATCAGCAACGGGTTGAGCACGATGTCCAGCAGCACGGCCACCAGCAGGAAACGGAACGGCGTGCGCGCATCGCCCGCACCGCGCAGCGCGGCCGAGAGGAACGCAAACGCATATAGCGCAGGCATCGCCAGGAAGATGACCTGCAGGTAGTCCTCGGCCAAGTGAAGCGACGCTGCGGGCGTTCCCATCGCATCGAGCAGGTGGCGCGAGAGCCACCAGCCCAGCGCCGCAATGATCACCGCCACGCCCATGAAGAACGTCGCGCTGGTCCCCATCACCCGGCGCGCCAGCGGCACGTCGCGCGCACCGATCGCCTGCGCGATCAGGATGGTCGCGGCCATGCCGATGCCGAACACCGAGCCGATCAGGAAGAACATGATGTTGTTGGCGTTGGCCGTGGCGGTCAGCGCCTCCTCGCCGAGGAACCGGCCCACCCACACCGCGTTCACGGAGCCGTTGAGCGACTGCGCCGCGTTGCCGCCCAGGATGGGCAGCGCGAACGCGAGCAGGTTGCGGCCGATCGGACCTTCGGTGAGGTTGTGACTGGTGGGCGCCATCGGGCCTGATCACGGTCGCGGAAGGACGCGCACGTTAACACCCGCCTTGCGAAAGCGAAGCCATGACCGATCGCAGACGCGGCCGTACCGTCGATGCTGCGATAATGCCCACAACGGTTGGATCGAGGCTGTCGAACGAAATCCGTGAGCGACGATCAGGACACCCTGCAGGCCGTGCGCCTGGACCTGTGGCTGTGGGCCGCACGCTTCTTCAAGACACGATCGCTGGCCAAACAGGCGATCGAAACCGGTCGCATCGAAATCGGCGGACAACGCGCCAAGCCTGCACGTGCGGTGCGTCCGGGCGATGCATTGCGCATCGTGCGCGGCGAGGAAACGTTCGAGGTCGAAGTGCGCGGGCTCAGCGACACACGCGGTCCGGCGAGCATCGCGCAGACGCTCTACGTCGAGAGCGAGTCATCGAAGCTGGCGCGCGAGCAGGCCCGCGCGCTGCGCGTCGCCGAGCGGACCGGTTATCGTGCGCCCGAGACCAAGCCCGACAAGCGCGCGCGCCGCCTCATCCGCGCACTGGGCGACATCGACGCGACCTGATGTAGCGGAGCGTCAGCGGCGCTGGCCGCCAAACACCGATCCGGCCAGCCCGATCAGGTCCGAGAAGTCCGCATCGCCATCGCCATCGCGATCGAGCACCGCACCGAGCAGCCCGCCGCCGAGGCCGCCCTGCTGGGCGATGGTCTGACGTTCCTGCCCAAGTACCTGGCCCAAGGCCTGCGGCGACGCACCGGACGTGGCGTTGCCGGCGAACATGCGCCTGGCCAGGTAGGCCAGCACCAGCGGCGCGAGCATCTGCAGCAGGCTGCTGGCCTGGTTGCCGCCCAGGCCGGTGGCTGCGCCGAGTCCCTGCGCGGCGTTCTGCTGCCGCGCACCGAAGATGTGACCGAGGATCGCGCCACCCTGGCCGCCGCCACCCAGCACAGAACCGAGTACGTTGCCGAGGTCGAGGCCGGAGTGATCCCGTTCGAGGGCGCCGTACAGATCCTGTGCGCCCTGTGGCTGGCTGGCATTGCGACCGAGTGCGCCCAGCAACAGGGGCAGGGCGGCCGAGACTGCACTCGACGTCTGCGAAGGAGACAGCCCAAGCCGGTTGCCGATCTCGGCGAGCGGCTGGCCCTGCAACTGGTTGAGCAGATCGTCGGTCAGTGATGCGTTCATGGCGTGTCCCTCGCGGCTGGGACACCGATGCTAGTCCCGCGGCGTTCAGTCGTCGTGACGGCGTGAAGACGAACGCACCTGTCGGGATGCACTCGTCACGACCGTCCAGAAGGCGTGCCACGGCTGACCGATGGATCCCCGCCTGCGCGGGGATGACCGCATCTCGACTGCTTCCCGCGCCTCTTTCCGCTCCGGGTGGTGGGCGCGGCACTACAAAACCACTGGCAAGCTCGGCCCGGCCATCCATGGCCGGGCGTTCGTCAGGCCACGCGGCAGTGCCGTGGCGCGGCCTGCCTCACCCTGCTTCCACCGGGTGATTCACCGTGCCGCTGTCGGCATGCGACGGATCGGCCGCTTCCAGCCGCAGCGCCTTCGCCACGCCCGCGCCGTAGGCCGGATCGGCCTTGGTGCAGTTGGCGATGTGGCGACGCTTGATGAAATCCGGTGCATCGGCCATGGCGCGCGCGGTGTTGTCGAACAGGCGCTGCTGTTCGTCCGGCGTCATCAGGCGGAACAGGTCGCCGGGCTGCTTGTAGTAGTCCTGGTCGTCCTCGCGGAAATTCCAGAAGTCCGCTTCGCCGCTGAGGCGCAGCGGCGGCTCGCGGTATTCCGGCTGTTCCTGCCATTGGTCGTAGCTGTTGGGTTCGTAATGCAGCGTGCCGCCGTAGTTTCCGTCCACGCGCATCGCGCCGTCGCGGTGGTTGCTGTGCACCGGGCAACGCGCGGCATTGACCGGGATCTGGTGGAAGTTAACGCCCAGGCGATAGCGCTGCGCGTCGGAATACGCGAACAGGCGCGCCTGCAGCATCTTGTCCGGCGAGAAGCTGATGCCCGGCACCACGTTGCTCGGCGCGAACGCGCTCTGCTCGACGTCGGCGTAGAAGTTGTCCGGATTGTGGTTGAGCTCCATCACGCCCACTTCGATCAGCGGGTAGTCCTTCTTCGGCCAGACCTTGGTCAGGTCGAACGGGTGGTAGGGCACCTTCTCGGCGTCGGTTTCCGGCATCACCTGGATGTAGAGCGTCCACCTGGGGAAGTCGCCGCGATCGATCGCGTCGAACAGGTCGCGCTGGTGGCTTTCGCGATCGCGTCCGATCAGTTCCTGCGCTTCGGCGTCGGTGAGGTTCTTGATGCCCTGCTGGGTACGGAAGTGGAACTTCACCCAGAAGCGCTCGTTGTCGTCGTTGATGAAGCTGTAGGTGTGCGAACCGAAGCCGTGCATGTGGCGGTAGCTGGCGGGAATGCCGCGGTCGCTCATGACGATGGTGACCTGGTGCAGCGCCTCCGGCAGGCTGGTCCAGAAGTCCCAGTTGTTGCGCGCGCTGCGCATGTTGGTGCGCGGATCGCGCTTGACCGCCTTGTTGAGGTCCGGGAACTTGCGCGGATCGCGCAGGAAGAACACCGGCGTGTTGTTGCCGACCAGGTCCCAGTTGCCTTCCTCGGTGTAGAACTTCAGCGCGAAGCCGCGGATGTCGCGCTCGGCATCGGCCGCGCCGCGTTCGCCGGCTACTGTGGTGAAGCGGGCGAACATCTGCGTCTTCTTGCCGACCTGGCTGAAGATCTTGGCGCGGGTGTAGCGGGTGATGTCGTTGGTGACGGTGAACGTCCCGAACGCGCCGGAGCCCTTGGCGTGCATGCGCCGCTCGGGAATGACCTCGCGGTTGAGGTTGGCCAGCTTCTCCAGCAACCACACGTCCTGCATCAGCAGCGGGCCGCGCGGACCGGCGGTCATGCTGTTCTGGTTGTCGACGACGGGCGCGCCGAAGGCGGTGGTCAGGCGCGTCGGCGCGGGCTTGTCGGACGGGTTGCTCATTGGGGGCTCTCCTTGTGACGGTGTGGTCGCAGCCTATGCAATGCCAACGATCGATAGAAATCGTTTGTTGGAAACGCAGTGATAGCAGCCGGCTATCGATTGGCTATCGATCGGCGCGCGAGCGTGCACGGTAGGGCGCGGCGACGCCCCGGTCTTGCACGCCGGTGCGGGTCACAGGATGCGCGGATGAGCCCGCTTCCGGGCTACCGCATGTCGTCAGGCGAGGGCCTTGAGACGGTAGAGCGCTTCGAGTGCCTGTTTGGGCGTCAGGTCGTCCGGATCGATCGACGCAAGCGCGTCCAGCGCGGCGGACGACGGCGCGAACAGGCCGAACTGCTGCGGCGTGTCCAGCGCGGCAGGCGCCATCGACGGCGCGGGCGTGTCGCGACTGGTCTGTTCCAGTTCCGCAAGACGGCCGCGCGCCTGCTGCACGACCGACTTCGGCAGGCCGGCCAGGGCGGCCACCTGCAGGCCGAAGCTGCGATCAGCCGGACCGTCCTTGACGGCGTGCATGAAGACCAGCTGGTCGCCGTGCTCGACCGCGTCCAGGTGCACGTTGGCGATGCCGCTGCCGGGTTCGGCCAGGCGCGTGAGTTCGAAATAGTGCGTGGCGAACAGCGTGTAGGCGCGATTGTGGTGGGCCAGATGCCGCGCGCACGCTTCGGCCAGGGCCAGGCCGTCGTAGGTGGACGTGCCGCGGCCGATTTCGTCCATCAGCACCAGCGACTGCGACGTGGCGTGATGCAGGATGTAGCTGGTCTCGCTCATCTCGACCATGAAGGTCGACTGCCCGCGTGCCAGGTCGTCGCCCGCGCCGATGCGGGTGAGGATGCGATCGATCGGCCCGATCACCGCACGCGACGCCGGCACGAAGCTGCCGATGTGCGCCAGCAGCACGATCAGCGCGTTCTGGCGCATGTAGGTGGATTTACCGCCCATGTTCGGGCCGGTGATCACCAGCATGCGCCGCGCCTCGTCCAGGCGCAGGTCGTTGGGTTCGAACGGATCGCTGCGCACCGCCTCCACGACCGGGTGGCGGCCGCGTTCGATGCACAGACCGGGCTCGTCCAACAGTTGCGGCTGCGCCCAGTCCAGCGCCTGCGCGCGCTCGGCGAAACAGCCCAGTACGTCCAGCTCGGCCAGCGCGGCGGCGCAGCGCTTGAGCGGTTCGAGCCGCTCGTTGAGCGAATCGAGCAGCTGTTCGTACAGCAGGCGTTCGCGCGAGAGCGAGCGTTCGCGCGCGGACAGCACCTTGTCCTCGAACTGCTTCAGCTCCTCGGTGATGTAGCGCTCGGCGCCAGTCAGCGTCTGCCGACGCGAGTAGTGCGTGGGGGCCTTGTCGGCCTGCGCCTTGCTGATCTCGATGTAGTAGCCGTGCACGCGGTTGTACCCGACCTTCAGCGTCGGGATGCCGGTAGCCGCCTTCTCGCGCGCTTCCAGGTCGATCAGGAACTGGTCGGCGTTGGTCGAAAGACGGCGCAGCTCGTCGAGTTCGGCGTCGTAGCCCTCGGCGAAGATGCCGCCGTCGCGCGCCAGCACCGGCGGCTGCGGCACGATGGCGGACTGCAACAATTGCGCGTGCGCGTCGTGCTCGCCCAGTTCCGCCGCAAGCTGGGCCAGGCAGGGCGAGTCCAGCGGCGCCAGCAGGGCGCGCACGTCCGGCAGCAGGTTCAGGCCGTCGCGCAGCGTGGACAGGTCGCGCGGACGCGCGCTGCGCAGGGCGATGCGCGAGAGGATGCGCTCCAGGTCGCCGAGTGCGCGGAACCGCTCGCGCAGATCTTCGCCTGCACGCGATTCGATCAGTGTTGCGACTGCTTGCTGGCGATGGCGCAGCACGCCGCGATCGCGCAGCGGACGATGCAGCCAGCGCCGCAGCAGGCGGCCGCCCATCGGCGTGATCGTGGCGTCCAGCACGCCCAGCAGCGTGTGGCGCGTATCGCCGTCCTGGCGCGTGTCGAGTTCCAGGTGCCGGCGCGTCGCCGCGTTCATCGCGATGGCGCCGTCGCCCGATTCCACCGCGATGGAAGTCAGGTGCGGCAGCCGCTGCTTCTGCGTCTCCTCGACATAGCCGAGCAGGGCCGCGGCGGCCGCGATCGACAGCGGCTTGTCTTCCAGCCCGAAACCCGACAGGTCGTGCAGGTTGAAGAAGCGCAGCAGCTGACGACGGCCGCTGTCGGCATCGAACAACCACGGCGCACGGCGACGCACGCCGCTGCGCTGGGCGGCGAACGCGGGCCAGCCGTCCTCGTCGGCGATCAGCGTCTCGGCCGGTTCCAGTCGGGCCAGTTCGGCTTCCAGTGCGTCCTCGCTGGCGACCTCGTTGACGAGGAAGCGGCCGCCGGCCAGGTCGGCCCAGGCCAAGCCGTAGCCATGCTTGCCGCGCGCAATCGCCAGCAGCAGCGTATCGCGGCGCTCGTTCAGTAGCGCCTCGTCGGTGACCGTGCCGGGCGTGACGATGCGCACCACCTTGCGCTCGACGATGCCCTTGGCCAGCGCGGGATCGCCGATCTGCTCGCAGATCGCCACCGATTCGCCCAGCGCCACCAGTCGCGCCAGGTAGCCTTCGGCGGAGTGATGCGGCACGCCCGCCATCGGGATCGGCTGGCCGGCCGACTGGCCGCGCTGGGTGAGGGTGATGTCCAGCAGGCGCGCGGCCTTGCGCGCGTCGTCGTAGAACAGCTCGTAGAAGTCGCCCATCCGGAAGAACAGCAGCACGTCCGGATGCTCCGCCTTGGCGGCGAAGTACTGCTTCATCAGGGGCGTGTGCTCTTGCGGCCGGTCGGCTGGACTCATGGATCGGTGTTCTGCGTGTCGGGCTGGCACCGGCCCTGCAGCCGGCGATGCGATAATCCATAGGCTAGCAGCCGGCGGCCGTTTCCTGCCCCGTTGCGCACGATCCGTTTCCATGCTTCGGCCGCCGTGATCCAGCTCCTCGTTTACCTGCGCTACCTGGCCATCGCCGGGCAACTGCTGGCGGTGGCCTTCGCAAGCCAGCGCCTGGGCCTGGCCATTCCGTTGCGGCCGCTGGTGGGCATCCCGCTGGCGCTGCTGGCGTTCAACCTGGCCAGTCACCTGTGGGTAAGGCGTCGTGGCGAAGGCGGCGCCTGGGCACTGTCGCTGCAACTGGTGGTGGACCTGATCGCGCTGACCGCGCTGCTGTACTTCTCCGGTGGTCCGGCCAATCCGTTCGTCTCGCTGTACCTGGTGCCGGTGGCGCTGGCGGCCAGCTCGCTGCGCATCGGGCCGATGGCCGCGCTCACCGTGCTCACGGCCGCGCTCTACACGTGGCTGCTGGGCCATCACGTGCCGCTGCCGCACGTGCACGGCGGCGATTTCGAACTGCACGTCACCGGCATGTGGGTCAACTTCCTGCTCAGTGCGGTGATCATGACCGTGGTGCTGGGCCGGTTCATGGCGATCGTGCGCGAGCAACGCCAGCGTCTGTCGGCCGCGCGCGAACGCGCGATGCGCGACGAATCGCTGCTGGCGCTGGGATCTCTGGCGGCGGGCACCGCGCACGAACTCAACACGCCGCTGACCACGATGGGACTGCTGCTCGACGAATGGGCCGCCAGCGAAGCACCGCCGGGCGAGGAGGATCTGGCCGTGATGCGTACCCAGTTGGCGCACTGCCGGCAGCACGTGCGTGCGCTGGCGGACCTCGCGCGTCGCGGAGCGATGGGCGAGACCTCGGTGGAACCGGCATCGAGCCTGCTCGACGGCTGCGTCGACACCTGGCGCGTGCTGCGTCCGGGCGTGACGGTACGCGTCGACGACGTGTCCGACGGCGCCCGCGTGCGGGTCGATCCCGGCCTGCCGCAGGCGCTGATCAACCTGCTCAACAATGCGGCGGATGCGAATGGCAGGACAGGCGCAACCAACGTGGTGGACGTGGCACTCGCACGCAATGGCACGCGCGTGCGGATTTCGATCGCCGACCGTGGACCAGGCCCCGCACGCGACCCGGACGAACGCGCAGAACGTCGCGGGCTCGGCATCGGCCTGCTGATTTCCAACGCCAGCATCGAGCGCTCCAACGGGGTCGTTCGCCAGTTCGCGCGGGATGGAGGCGGCTGCGTCACCGAGGTGGAATTGCCTGTGGCCGAGGTCGTGGCATGAGCCTGCCGCCGCGGCTGCTGGTGATCGACGACGACGTGATGTTCTGCCACGTCCTCGCGCGTGGCCTGCAGCGCCGCGGCGTGGTGGCGGAACTGGCGCACACCGCGGCCGAAGGGCTCGAGGCCGCGCGCACGTTGACGCCCGACGGCGTGCTGCTGGACCTCAAGCTCGGCGCCGACAACGGCCTGGCGTTGATCCGCGAACTCGCGACGCTGTGCCCGCGCGCGAGGATCGTCCTCGCCACCGGTTTTGCCAGCATCGCCACCGCGGTGGATGCGATCCGGCGCGGCGCCTGGAACTACCTGCCCAAACCGTTCGACCTGGATGCGCTGGAACAGGCGTTCTGCGTTCCCTCCGACGACGCGCCGCCGGCCGAACCACCGGCCATGCCGGCTCCGCTGCGCCGGCAGGAATGGGAACACGTGCAGCGCGTGCTGGCCGAATGCGGCGGCAATGTCTCCGCAGCCGCACGCGTGCTTGGTCTGGATCGCCGCACGCTGCAGCGGCGGCTGGCCAAACGGCCGGTGCGGGAACGGCCGTAGCGCCAGGCGGACGCAGAACACCCCTCGAATGGCGGACTCCATATAGCCGCGCCACGACTGCTGCGCTGCGGCGTGACCGCCCGTGCAGCCATGCTAGGGTCGGCGCGCCGTACGCGATGCCCGTTCCATTGACCGGTCCGCGTTGTGGAAGGAAGGCTTGCCGGTCGCGACAACGGGTCCGCGAGTTGTAGGGAGTCTGCAAGCCAGCCAACCAGCAACGAGGGGAGGGACGCGATGGGTACGTGCAATCCGGCCACGTGCGTGGCTTCGAGGAGACTGCTGACGCTCGCCATCGCGGCAGCGTTCGGTTCGGCACCGGCGGCCGTGTTCGCACAGGAGACACCTCCGCCCAGCGGAGAAAGCGCGGAGCAGCGCGAGGAAAAGCGCGCCACCACGCTGGCAGGCATCACCGTCACCGCGCAGAAGCGCGAAGAGGCACTGCAGGACGTGCCGATCATGGTGACGGCGCTGGACGACCAGCTCATCCAGGACACCGGCATCCGCGACGTCAAGGACGTGCAGATCCTCGTGCCGGGCCTGACGGTCACCAGCACCCAGAGCGAAGTGCAGACGGTCGCGCGCATACGCGGCATCGGCACGGTGGGCGACAACGCAGGCCTGGAATCGTCGGTCGGCGTGGTTATCGACGGCATCTACCGCCCGCGCAACGGCGTCGGATTCGGCGACCTGGGCGAGATCGAGCGCATCGAGGTGCTCAAGGGTCCGCAGGGCACGGTGTTCGGCAAAAACACCTCCGCCGGCGTCATCAACGTCATCACCAAGCGCCCGCACTACACCACGCAGGTGGATGCGGAGATCACCGCGGGCAACTACAACGCGCTGGGCGTGGCGGGTTCGCTCAACACGCCGCTGAGCGACAACGCCGCCTTCCGCGTGTACGCGGCCAAGCGCAAGCGCGACGGCTACCTCGACGTGCACACCGGCGCCGGTCCGCGCGTGGAGGACGAGGACACCGACCAGAACTTCCATTCGCTGCGCGGCCAGTTGCTGCTGGAGCCGACCGACAACCTCGACATCAACTTCATTGCCGACTTCACCAGCCGCGAGGAGAACTGCTGCGCCGGCGTGACCACCGTGCGTGGACCGACGGCGGCGATCATCGATGCGCTGGCGCCTGACGAAGGCGTGGCGCCAGTGGCCGACCCGTTCGCGCGTGAGGCATGGAGCAACCGTTCAACCGAGCAGGACATCAAGGACAAGGGCTTGGCGATGCAGGTCGACTGGACCACGCCGTGGTTCGGCGGCGCGGAGCTCACGTCCATCACGGGCTGGCGCGACTGGCAGGCCATCAACGGCCTGGATTTCGATTTCACCACCGCGGATTTGCTGTATCGCGAGCCGGATCCCGACGAGTCGCTCACCGCGTTCGAGACGCTGAGCCAGGAGTTCCGTCTGACCGGTTCTTCCGAACGCGTGGACTGGATGGTCGGCCTGTTCTACTCCGACGAGGACCTCACGCGGCACGATTCGTACCGCATCGGCGCGGGTTACGAGCCGTACCTGTCGACGGCGGTGCTCGGCCAGGTCGCGTCGCGCTTCCCGGCTGGCGTGGTGAACATGGCCAATGCCGCCACCTTCTTCTCGCAGGCGACCGGACGCCCGTTCGGCACTGCCTTCGCGGGACTGGGCGCGGACGACGACTACCAGCAGAACGCCAAGAGCGCCGCGATCTTCACCAACAACACCTGGCACGCGACGGACCAGCTCGACCTCACGCTGGGCCTGCGCTACACGCGCGAGGAGAAGACGCTCGATTCGGTGTACGCCAACCCCAACGGCAGCCCCGGCTGCAGTGCCTTGCTGGCCAATCCCGCGCGGGTGGGCCAGGCGCTTGCCGCGCGCGGCGTGCCGCTGGCGGCGATACCTGCCGTGGTGCCGCAGGTCATCGGCTTCGGCTGCCTGCCGTGGGCCAACGTGCAACACAACGGCCGCGTCACCCGGCAGGAGCGCGACGAGAAGGAGTGGTCGGGCACGCTCAAGGCCGCGTATCGCTTCAACGACCAGGTGATGGCGTACGCATCCGCCGCGCGCGGCTACAAGGCGGGTGGTTTCAACCTCGACCGCGTGCAGTCGTCGAACGGATTGTCCAGCGGCACCGCCGGCATCGTGCCGGTCGACGACACCTCGTTTCCGGCGGAGTTCGTCGACAGCTACGAACTCGGCACCAAGACCACCTGGGCCGGCGGGAACCTGCTGCTCAACGCGACGTTGTTCCACCAGACCTACAGCGACTTCCAGCTCAACAGCTTCCTCGGCACGAGCTTCGTGGTGCGGTCCATTCCGGAAGTGGTGTCCAAGGGCATCGATACCGAAGTGCTGTGGCAGACGCGCGTGCAGGGCCTGAGCCTGCAGGGCGGCGTGGTGTACGCCGACACGCGCTACGGCGACGATCCGCTGCCGGACGCGGATCTCGCACGTCTTCCGGGCAGTCGCGCGAGCTTCGCCCCGTACTGGTCCGCGACAGGCTCGATCACGTACGAGTGGAGCTTCACCGATTCGCTGGTCGGCCGCTTCAACATCGGCGCCAAGTACATGTCGGACTACAACACCGGGTCCGACCTCGATCCCGAGAAGGCGCAGGAGGCCTATACCGTGGCCAACGCCCGCCTCGGCGTCGGCGCCGCCAACCGGCGCTGGATGGTGGAGGCCTGGGCGCTGAACCTGACCGACGAGGAATACATGCAGGTCGGCTTCGACGCGCCCCTGCAGACCGGCTCGTGGAACGCGTTCCTCGGTGCGCCACGCACGTACGGCGTGACGTTGCGCGTGATGTACTGACCGCCCGATAGCCCCTCCGCGCTGGAGGGGCTGTCAGGGAAGCGTCGCCACAACCGGCTATAGTTCGCGGCATGAAGAACGACGTCTCCGATGCCAGCCTGCATCGCCTTGCCGAACAGGTCGCCGAAGCGGCCCGCAGCCACCGCCAGACCCTGGTCACCGCCGAAAGCTGCACCGGCGGCTGGATCGCCAAGATGCTCACCGACATCCCCGGCTCGTCGGGCTGGTTCGAGTGCGGCATGGCGGCCTACAGCTACGAGGCCAAGCAGGCGCTGCTGGGCGTGCGCCCGCAGACGCTGGAGCAGCACGGCGCCGTCAGCCGCGACACGGTGATCGAGATGGTCTCCGGCGCGCTGGTGCATTCCGGCGCGACGCTGGCCGTGGCGGTCACCGGCATCGCCGGCCCCGGCGGCGGCACCGAGGACAAGCCGGTCGGCACGGTGTGGATCGCCTGGAAGCGCCGCGGTGGCTACCCGACCGCGGTTACCTTCCATTTCGACGGCGACCGCGACGCGGTCCGGCGCCAGACCGTCGCCGCCGCACTGCACGGCCTGATCGAACTGATGGCCTGATGCGGCTGCAGCCGGGCAGGGCGCCCGGCGGTTGACATGGCGATCTTCGTTAGTAGTATTGCTACTAATGGACATCACCGACACCCAGCGCGCCATCCTCGCCCTGATCGCCGAACGCATCGAGGCCGAGGGCGTGCCGCCCTCGCAGACCGAGATCGCGCGAGCCATGGGTTTCAGCAGTGTGCGCGCAGCCCAGTACCATCTGGAGGCGCTGGAACAGGCCGGCGCGATCCAGCGCATGCCCGGACGTGCCCGCGCCATCCGCCTGTGCGCGGCGCCGAGCCTGTCCGACGAGCTTCCGGTGAAGCAGGTAGAAGCCGCCGATGCTTCCAACGACGCGCTTCGCCTCCCGGTCCTGGGCCAGGTGGCCGCCGGCCGCCCGATCGGCGCCGACATCGGATCGGACGACTTCGTCCTGCTCGACCGCGTGTTCTTCTCGCCGACGCCCGATTACCTCCTCAAGGTGAAGGGCGACTCGATGCGCGACGAAGGCATCTTCAGTGGCGACCTCATCGGCGTGCATCGCACCCGTGACGCGCGCTCGGGCCAGATCGTCGTGGCGCGCATCGACGACGAGATCACCGTGAAGCTGCTGAAGATCGGCAAGGACCGCATCCGCCTGCTTCCCCGCAATCCGGACTACGCGCCCATCGAAGTCGAGCCCGGGCAGGATTTCGCCATCGAAGGCCTCTACTGCGGGCTGGTCAGGCCCAACCGATGAGTTGCAACGGCGTCAGTGGCGTTCCGGGACAGGGCGGTGCGGGTTTTCCCCACCCCCTGTCCCGGGCACCCCTCAACGCCGTGATGCGTTTGCGCCACCACTCTGGATGTCGCCGCGCACCTGTCTCAATGCGTGCGATACGCGGCCGTTAGATTGGCGCCGTTAGATTGCATTCCACGATTTCAAAGCCACTGACACTGACAAGGAACTCCACGATGGACGACAACAAGAAGCGCGCCCTTTCCGCCGCCCTGGGCCAGATCGAAAAGCAGTTCGGCAAGGGCTCGGTCATGCGCATGGGCGACCGCACCATCGAGGCGGCCGAAGTCGTGGGCACCGGCTCGCTGATGCTCGACATCGCGCTGGGCATCGGTGGCCTGCCCAAGGGCCGCGTCGTGGAGATCTACGGTCCGGAATCCTCGGGCAAGACCACGCTGACCCTGCAGGCCATCGCCGAGTGCCAGAAGCTGGGCGGCACCTGTGCCTTCATTGACGCCGAGCACGCGCTCGACCCGATCTACGCCGCCAAGCTGGGCGTCAACGTCGACGACCTGCTGGTCAGCCAGCCGGATACCGGCGAGCAGGCCCTGGAGATCGCCGACATGCTGGTGCGTTCCGGCGCCATCGACATGGTCGTGGTGGACTCGGTCGCCGCGCTGACGCCCAAGGCCGAAATCGAAGGCGAGATGGGCGACCAGCTGCCGGGCCTGCAGGCCCGCCTGATGAGCCAGGCGCTGCGCAAGCTGACCGGCAACATCAAGCGCTCCAACTGCCTGGTGATCTTCATCAACCAGCTGCGCATGAAGATCGGCGTGATGATGCCGGGCCAGAGCCCGGAGACCACCACCGGCGGCAACGCGCTGAAGTTCTACGCCTCGGTGCGACTGGACATCCGCCGCATCGGCTCGATCAAGAAGGGCGACGAGATCATCGGCAACCAGACCCGCATCAAGGTCGTCAAGAACAAGCTGGCGCCTCCGTTCAAGCAGGTGGTCACCGAGATCCTGTACGGCGAGGGCATTTCCCGCGAGGGCGAGCTGATCGACATGGGCGTGGACGCCAAGCTCGTCGAGAAGGCGGGTGCCTGGTACAGCTGTGACGGTGAGCGCATCGGGCAGGGTAAGGAGAACGCCCGCCAGTTCCTCAAGGAGAACCCGGCGATGGCCGCCAAGCTGGAAGCCGCCCTGCGCGAGAAGTTCGTGCCGGAGGAAATCAATCCGGCGGAAGCCGAGGCCGACGCCTGATCGAGGCGATGGCACGGCCGCGTCGACCACGTGATCGCGAAACGGCCCCGGGCGAACAGCCCGGGGCCGAGTCGTTTCCGCGCGTCGGCGTATCGGGGCCGCAGGGCATCGTGCGGCTGTCGGACCTGTTCGCGCCGGAGGATTTGGATTCGCCTTCGGGCGCGGCGTCTCGATCGCGACGGGGCGGCCGTTCCGTCGCGGATGCCGGTGTACGCGCGCATTCGGACGTTGGCGCCGGGTCTGATAGCGGCCGGTCTCGTACACGCGATTCGAG